>JAHKAY010000037.1 GCA_018825785.1 Chloroflexota bacterium
CCCTTAAAGCAAGGGCTGAACGAATGACCCCGCCGATGTATGGCCGATAGCTGACCCCCTGGGGCATATAGCAGTTGAACGGGGGCCGTAGCAAGCCGAATAGGTATGCCAATACCGAAAGGCCAATACCTCTAGGTGAAGGTGAAGAGACTAACTGGGAAGGACGCCTCTTTCCGGGAAGCCGAAAGCCCTATTCAGGGATAGCGTCAACATAGTGGACTAGCCGAAAGGCAAGCCGAAAGGTGAGCCGAGGGAAAGCCGAAAGGCAAGCCCTTCACTAGAGAATAGGGGAGGAAAGTATATTTTCTCGCTCTAGTGGGACTAGACCGCACGCTCTACGCCCACAAGCTGGGCGGGGTGGAGCTGGAGGCCGTGGGCCAAATCTGAAAAGAGGAGGCCCAATGCCCAAGAAAACCGATACCACTACCCCAGGCTACATCTCAGCCCTGCTCCAGCCCTGACCCGAACGCACCGCCGACAGGCGAAGCTGGAGTATCCCTGTGTTCGGGGTGTGGGTTCCCTTCTTCACCGCCACCAACACCGAAGGGCAGACCCGCATATCCCACGAGGCCCTGGGAGCCCCTGTGAGGCTCGCCAGGGAGAAGGACGGCTCCGCCAAGATAGCGGACAACGGCAGGCCCGTGCTGCGCCTGGTCAAGGAGTTCAGCGACCAGGTGCGGATGGTGCGGGAGAACTTCCAGGCGGGGCTTGTCTCCTACGCCGAGAATGTCCAGCGGGCGATGCCTGACGCCTACAAGGCCCAGTCCGACGCCGCCAGGAAGAAGGGCGAGGTCATCTACCAGATGGATACCAAGGTTTTGACCGAAGCCCTGGCGGTGGTGGAGAAGGCCGAGGCCGAGCCCGCCAGGGACGCCGAGCCCGTCGCAGTCCCCGCCTAAAGGAAAACTGGCCCACGGCTCCAGCTCCACCCCGCTCAGCAGAAAGGAAGGTGGACTATGAGGGCATTACCTTTGTGGTCCACCCCCGAAAGGCAGGCGTTTCTCGTCCAGCACTTCCTCCAGTCGGGAGGCCGGTTTCTCCTGGAGCTGGGAACTGGCCAACTTGTTGACCCCTACGCCGAGATGGTGATAGAGGTCTGGAAAGCCGAGGACAGGGAAGAGCGGGAGGAAAGCTGGAGGCGGGAGAAGAGGATGCTTCACTCCCTCCCCGAGATACTCAGGCGGGGGCCGTTTGACAGCATCGCCAGGGAGATATACCTGGCGGAACGCCCCCTCTGGAAGATAGAGGCGGTGGGGGTGGGGGCCTTCACCTTCAGGCGGGTGGCGAAGGTGGAGATACCCGCCCTGGAGAAGGTGATATGGGTTGACCTGGCGGGGGTGGAGATAAGCAAGAACGCAAGGCGGAAGTTAGTCCGCTACAAGAAAGGCAAGCTCCCCAGGGAGCTTGAGGAAAGCATCTTTGCCCGCTGCCAACGGGCCGTAGCACAATACCTGGCCAGCTAGGGAATAAATAGCTGTCCAGCCCCCCAGGGGTTTCACCCAACGGTGGAGCCTCTGGGGGGCCTTTCTTTTTGCCCATCCGCATGACCACCATGACCACCATTCTGACCCCTGTCCAGGCCGCAGGCGACGGCGCAGCGGCACGCCTGGAGGCGTTCCTGCCCCTCACCCGGGCTGTGGCCCGTCACTGGGCCCGCAGGCATTCACCAGTTGTTACCTTCTGTTTACTGACATATTCACCAATCCGCTTCACAATGGAAGTGTGTGAGCAGATTCACTAGCGCTCCTGTCTTGTGGCACTTGCGAAATCAGGCATCCCCATTTTAGTGCAGCGGCTGGGGTGCGGTCGCCGAATTGGTAGTCTGAAGAGGAGGTTGAGCTTTGCATATCTCCAGACGGCAATTTCTGAAGCTGGGCGCGGGTGTCGGCGGCATATCTGCGCTCGCCGGCCTCACCGGGAGGCAGAGGAAGGCGCTGGCCGCCGTGGCGAAGAGGGCCAGCAAGCAATGGGGCAAGGAGACCACAACCGTGTGCCCCTTCTGCGGCTCGGGCTGCGGCTTCATCGTTGGCACCGAGGGCGGCAAGCTCGTCAACCTTGAAGGAGACCCCGACCACCCCATAAACGGCGGGGCCGCCTGTTCAAAGGGCGCGGCTCTCGCCCAAGTCCACAACAACGAGCGCCGGCTGAAAAGCGTGCTCTACCGGCCGCCCGGCGGGACCGAGTGGCAAGTGGTGGAATGGGATTGGGCGCTGGACCGAATCGCGGCCAGGATAAAGAGCACAAGGGATTCGTATTTCACGGAACGTGACGACCAGGGGCGGCTGGTGAACCGCGCGGAGGCCATCGCTTCCCTCGGCGGGGCCGCCCTGGACAACGAAGAGTGCTACACGATAAGCAAAGCGATGAGGGCGCTGGGCGTCTGCCGGATAGAGCACCAGGCCCGCCTGTGTCACTCAACGACCGTCACCAGCCTGGCGGCCTCATTCGGTCGCGGGGCGATGACCAACCACTGGAACGACATCGCCAACTCCGACTGTATCCTGGCTATTGGCGCGAACCCGGCCGAGAACCACCCCGCATCGTTCCAATGGATCAACAAGGCCCGGGAGAAGGGCGCGATTCTCATAAGCGCAGACCCCCGCTTCACCAGGACGTCGTCGAGGGCTGATATCTACTGCAAGTTCCGCTCGGGGACCGACATAGCGTTCATCGGCGGCATGATCAACTACGTGATAAACCAGATGGAGCGCTACCCCCAGGAATTCAACATGGCCTATGTCACCGAATACTCCAACGCATCCTTCCTGGTCCGGAAGGACTTCCAGGGCCCTGGAGACCTGGACGGGCTGTTCTCAGGCTACGCCGAGGCTACCCGCGCCTACGACCGGACGACCTGGGACTACGAGAGGGGTGATGACGGGTGGCCCAAGAAGGACCCCACTCTCAAGGCGCCCAACTGCGTCTTCCAGCTGCTCAAGAAGCACTTCGCACGCTACGACATCGACACCGTCTGCAATATCACCGGTACCCCCAAGGACACATACCTGGATGCAGTGAAGACCTTTGCCGCCACAGGCAGTGCAACGAAGGCGGGGACCATCCTCTATGCCATGGGCACCACCCAGCACACGGTGGGCACCCAGAACATCAGGGCCTACGGGATACTCCAGTTGCTGCTGGCCAACATCGGCATTTCCGGCGGCGGCATCAATGCCATGAGAGGGGAGTCCAACGTCCAGGGCTCCACCGACCATGCCATGCTGTGGAATGTCCTCCCGGGGTATCTGGCTGTCAACCGGGTGGAGGATACGACGCTGGCGCAGTACACAAAGAAGCTGATTCCAAGCGCCAACGACTCTACGGCCGCCAACTGGTGGCAGAACAGCCCCAAGTACGTCGTGAGCATGCTCAAGGCCTGGTACGGCGAGCATGCAACGAAGGACAATGAGTTCGGCTATAACTACCTCCCGAAGGTGGCAAGGGCCTACGACCACATGGCCATCTTCGAGGAGATGTCCAAGGGAGACGTCAAGGGGTTCCTGCTCTGGGGACAGAACCCGGCGGTCGGGGGCCCCAACTCCACGCTTGAGCGCCGCGCACTGGAGAACCTCGAGTGGATGGTCGCAGTGGACCTGTGGGAGACCGAGACTGCCGCCTTCTGGAAGAGGCCGGGCGCGGACACTGCTGCTATCAAGACCGAGGTCTTCCTGCTTCCGGCCGCTGCCTCCTACGAGAAAGAGGGCAGCATAACCAACAGCGGGCGCTGGGCCCAGTGGAGATACAAGGCGGTCGAGCCCCCCGGCCAGGCCAGGGCAGATCTGGATATCTTGACGGGACTCGTCCACAGGCTCAAGGACCTTTACGCCGTGGAGCCCGGGCCCAACGCCGAAGCCATCCTGAATCTCACCTGGGACTACGGCGACCCGCCGGACCCCGCCAGAGTGGCGAAGGAGATCAATGGGTATGACCTCGCCACCGGCAAGCTCATGGGCTCCTTCGCCAACCTCAAGGACGACGGGACCACGAGCTCCGGCAACTGGATCTACTGCGGCTCCTTCCCCGAGGCAGGGAACCTCATGGCTCGCCGCAGCCTCAATGACCCCACGGGGATGGGAATGTACCCTGAATGGGCGTGGTCCTGGCCGGTCAACCGGCGCATCATCTACAACAGGGCCTCGGTGGACCTCAACGGCCGCCCCTGGAACCCGGACAAGCCCGTAATCTGGTGGGACGAGGCCCAGAAGAAGTGGATGGGAGATATCCCCGATGGGGGCCAAGCCCCGATCGCCACCGATCCCGAGCACATCTCGCGGCCTTTCATCATGAAGCCGTCGGGTCACGCTTCGCTCTTCTGCCACCGCATACTGGCTGACGGGCCGCTGCCGGAGCACTACGAGCCCTGGGAGAGCCCGATAGACAACCCGCTATCGCGGACCCAGTTCAACCCGGCGGCAGTGATCTGGAAGGGTGACCTGAACCCGCGTGGTGACTCCAGGCGGTACCCGATTGTCGCAACCACCTTCCGGCTCTCCGAGCACTGGCAGGCGGGGCAGATGACTCGAAACCTCCCCTGGCTCGTGGAGCTCTTCCCGGAGATGTTCGTGGAGGTATGCCATGACCTCGCCATGGAGAAAGGGATCAAGGACGGGGACCGGGTCACACTTGTCTCGGCCAGGGGCATTATCGAATGCAACGCCGTGGTGACTCACCGGCTCCAGCCGCTCCAGATTAATGGCCGGGTGGTGCACCAGGTAGCTCTCCCCTGGCACTGGGGCTACATGGGACTCGCGACGGGGCCGAGCGCCAACCTGCTGACCCCGCACGTTGGAGACGCTAACACGATGATGCCCGAGTTCAAGACCTTCCTCTGCAATGTGGAGAAAGCTCCGAGCCAGGTAGCAAGCAGCACAGTCGAAAAGGGCCGGCCGCAGGTTTGGGGGTGATAAGATGGCAAAAGCTCTGCTCATAGATGTCACCAGGTGTACGGGGTGCCGCGGGTGTCAGGTGGCCTGCAAGCAGTGGAACGAGCTTCCGGGCGAGAAGACGTCCGTCAGCACCTCTTGGACCAACCCCAAGGAACTCAGCGCCTACACCTGGACGCATGTGGACTTCCGCGAGGTGCCCAACCGGGCAGGCCACCCCACCTGGAACTTCGTCCACAAGAGGTGCTTCCACTGCCTGGAACCCGCCTGCGTGTCCGCGTGCCCCGTGGGCGCACTCCAGAAGACTGAAGAGGGCCCGGTCACCTATGATGCCGCCCGGTGCATGGGCTGTCGCTACTGCATGGTGGCCTGTCCCTTCAGCATACCCAAGTTCACCTGGGACTCGGCCCAGCCGGTCATCGCCAAGTGCACGTTCTGCGCCGACCGCCTTGCCGATGGCCAGGAGCCGGCCTGCGCCAAGACATGCCTCACAAACGCTATTCAGTTCGGGGAGCGCGATGAGCTTATCGCGGAGGCCCAGGGGAGGATCCAGGCCACGCCGGGCCGCTACGTCAACTACATCTACGGCAAAGACGAAGCCGGCGGCACCAGCGTGATGTACCTGGCCGGAGTCCCCTTTGACCGCCTTGGCTTCAAGACAGACATCTCCCTTGAACCGTACCCGGAGCGCACCTGGGAGGCCCTGTCCAAGATCCCCTGGGAGGTGCTGGGCGTGGCCGCGGTAATGAGCGGCACATGGTGGATTATCCAGCGCCGCGAGAAGAACGGGGCGAACAGCATCTCCAAGAAGGCGAAGAGGTAGAAGATGAAGAGCATTGCGGATCCCAAGCAGGCGGAAGTCCGGCTGAACACTCCGGGGACCTGGCTGCTGGTAGCGCTGGTCGTGGTGGGAGTGTCAGTAGCGGCGCTGCGGCTGGCCACCGGCCTGGGCGCGACAACGAACCTCAGCGATGGCGTGCCCTGGGGCCTCTGGATCGGCTTCGATGTCGTCGCCGGCGTTGCCCTGGCCGCCGGAGGGTTCACTCTGGCAGCTATTGTGTACATATTCGGCCTCGAGAAATACAGGCCGGTTGTGAGACCGGCGATTCTCACGGCGTTCCTGGGCTACATCTTGGTGGCGGTTGGCATAGTGCTGGACATCGGGCGGCCATACCGCATCTGGCACCCCATCGTGTTCTGGCAGGAGCACTCGGTGATGTTCGAGGTTGCCTGGTGCGTCATGCTCTACCTCTCTGTGCTGGCCCTCGAGTTCAGCTCGAGCATCTGGGAGAAGCTGCGCTTGGCCAGGCTGGTGAATTTCATGCGCATGATCATCATACCCCTGGTGATTCTGGGCATCACACTGTCCACCCTTCACCAGTCCTCGCTGGGCTCCCTCTTCCTCATCACCCCGGAGCTCAGCCCACTGTGGTACACGTCCCTGTTGCCCTACCTCTTCTTCATCTCCGCGGTGGGAATAGGCCTGGCGATGGTCATCTTCGAGTCCTTTATCAGCGCGAAGGTGTTCAAGCAGGGGCTGGAGATGAAGGTACTGACGGGGCTGGCAAGGGCGGCTGTCTTTGTCTGGGTGGGCTACTTGGCCATCAGGTTCTGGAACCTCATTGCGACCGGCAGGTTGTGGGATTTCACCTGGAACGCCCAGGGGGCGTTGTTCCTCGTAGAGACGGGCGTTGGCATGGTCCTCCCGGTGCTGATTCTCTCCATCGCGCGGCTGAGGAACTCTCCCGGATGGCTATTCGGCGCAGCCTCGCTGCTTATTGGCGGGGCCGTACTGAACCGGCTCAATACGAGCCTGCTTGGCTTCCCCAACACCTGGCAGGTTGGCTACTTCCCATCGTGGATGGAGTTCGCCGTCACCATCGGCCTGGTCTCAGCTGCCCTTCTCGCGTTCAAGCTCGCCGTCAAGTACACAGCCGTGTTCGCGGCATATGCGCACAAGCCCTCGACGCCCGGCCTCAAGAGCGCCGGGGCGGTCGTGGAAGCGGAGTAGGAAGGGAATGACCGAAGTGCTCCCGCGGTTGGAACAGGAGATGGCGCGCTACGTCCGGCTCTTCCCTGAGATGCAAGAGGTGGCGGGAATGCACGCAGACATCTTCCGGTTCCAGGAGGACCTCAAAGCACGGCTGGGATCGGTGGAGCCCGCCGACCCCGCCCGCTCAATGGAGAGGCTGTCCCGGTGCGGGCTGCTGCTGGAAGAGGGAGCGCCGTCCGTGCCCCAGGCCCTCCTGCGCGAAGCTGCCCGTTCCCTGGCGATGATATGGCAGAAGTGGAACGAGGATTTCTCGGCTGAAAGTCTCCTGGGAGCCAGGCAGATGAGCGAGGAGCACCTGCCGTCGCTCGTCCATGAGCTGCGAAACCACCCCGGTTCCGCCCTCGCGAAGCTCTCAGAGGAGACCGGCCTGGAGCAGGCGGGCCTCGCGTTCTTTATGCGTACGCTGATGACGCCTTTCTATGAGCGCGAGGCCTCGAGATACCGCGAGTTGCTGCGGGGATTGTCATGGCGCTCCGGCTCATGCCCTGTCTGCGGCAGCCCCCCGGGGATGGCACAGATACGCAGAGACGGCAGGAGGATGCTGCACTGCTCGCTCTGCCGCACCGAGTGGGAGTTCCAAAGAATCGGCTGCCCTTTCTGCAGGAACACAGAACAGGACAAGCTCCGGTACTTCCACCTCGAGGGCGACCCCGGCCACAGGGTGGACGTCTGCGAGAAGTGCCGGAAGTACGTCAAGACCTCCGACGGCAAAATGCTGCCGCAGCCGCTTACCCCGCAGGTTGAAGTCATGGCCATGCTGCCCCTAGACTGCCTCGCGGAAGAAGAGGGATACAGCCCGGGCGACAGTGGACAGTGTCCGCAGCGGGCAGCCCGGGCGAGCTAGGCGAGATGGAAGAAGGGGTGGAGGAGCTGGCCCCCGGCGCGAAGCCAGGCATGGCATGCAGGCAGTTCTCCTCGGGCGAGTGGCTCACCAAGCCTTGCGCGGTGCCAAGGGAGATTGAACTCGCCATCTATGTGAATGGCAGGGAGCTTGTCAGCACGCTGTGCACGCCGACCAACTTGACATGCCTGGTCCTCGGCTTCCTGCACTCTGAGGGGCTCATCCGGACCGTTGACGAGGTCGCCAGCATGAGGGTCTGCGAGGAGGAGTCGGTGGCAGACGTCAGGCTAAGGGGCGACTACTTCCCGCCGTCGCGGAGGACGCTCACCTCAGGGTGCGGCGGGGGAACAAGCTTCCGGAGGGACGCGGAGAGGGTGGACTCGAATCTGCTGGTCGCTCCGGTTGACCTGCTGTCGCGCATGCGGGAACTGCACGAGAGAGCGGAGCTATTCCAGTGCTGCGGCGGAGTCCATGCCTCTGCGCTGTCCAGCGCCAGACACCTCCTGATAGTGGCGGAGGATATCGGCAGGCACAATACGCTGGACAAGATCCAGGGGGAGTGCCTGCTGACGAACACGCCGACCAGGGAAGCAATGCTCCTGACGACAGGGCGCGTTTCCTCGGAGATGCTGTACAAGGCGGCCCGGATGCGGACGCCCGTCGTCGTCTCCCGCAGCGCCCCAACAGAGCGCGCCATTTCTCTGGCCGATGGGCTCGGGATCACCCTTGTCGGCTACGCCCGTGGCACCCGCCTGTCCGTGTATTCCCACGAGGAGAGGGTCCAGGGTGCTGACCTGGAAGCACGGCTAGTAGCCGAGGCAGCCTAGGCGCAGCAGGTCGAGTCAACGCTTCCAGCAGAGTCAGTGTATGCGGGCCGCGCCGGTTTCTGCTAGAATCGAAGCAGAATGACCGGACTCTCCGACTCGTTTCACCGGCCCATTGACTATCTGCGCATATCGGTCACCGACCGCTGCAATCTGAGGTGTTTCTACTGCATGCCCGAGAAGGGCGTGCCCCTGCTCCCCCGCGAGAACGTCCTCAGCTACGAGGAGATAGCCCGGGTGGCCGCGGCGGCGGTGGGGCTGGGAATCAGCAAGCTGCGGCTTACTGGGGGCGAGCCTCTGGTGAGAGCCGGGCTGGTGGACCTGGTCTCAATGCTCGCAGCAATACCGGGGCTGGACGACCTCTCCCTTACCACGAATGGCCTCCTTCTCGCGGGCCTTGCCTCCGATTTGAAGAAGGCCGGGCTGAGGAGGGTCAACGTCAGCCTCGACACGTTCAATCCCGAGCGCTTTCGACGTATCACCGGCGGGGACGGGCCGGAGGCGGTTCTCAAGGGGATTGAGGCGGCTGGTGAGGTCGGCCTGGACCCGGTGAAGGTCAACACGGTGGTGATGCCAGGGGTTAACGACGACGAGCTTTTGGCCTTCGGGCAGAGGAGCGTGAAGGGCTGGCACGTCCGCTTCATTGAGATCATGCCCTTCGGCCAGGCCCTGGGTCTCCCCGCTTTACCCGCGCCCCGGATAGCGTCCCGGCTTGAGGAGGCTTTTGGCCCACTGTCGCCGGCTCTGAGCAGGGGTTGCGGGCCTGCCCGCTATTTCCGTCTCCCCGGGTCCAGGGGCACCATCGGCTTCATCTCGCCGGTGAGCCAGCACTTCTGCTTCGCCTGCAACCGCCTCCGCCTTACCGCTGAGGGGAGGCTCCGGCCCTGCCTTCTCAACGATACCGAGGTGAACCTCAGGTCTCCACTCAGTGCGGGCGCCTCAGCCGAGGAGTTGAAGGGCCTCATCCGGCAGGTGGTGGCCAGCAAGCCGCTGAAGCACCGTCTGGAAGAGAACAGGCCGCTGGACCTCAAGCGCATGTCGCGCCTTGGCGGCTAGGCATTATCTAGGTTTGGAGAGCGTTCAACGACTAGTCTGGCGGGTAGACGGGTATGACCAGTTGCTCGTCTTAGGGCGGGAAGTAACGAGCCGCAGTACTGAAGCAGGATATGCTAAAATGTTTCAAAGCACAGTACGACAGCAAGCTGCCATTTGCCAACCCTCGCATTTAGTGCTGGTTCAGCTAGATGGCGAGCACTGGGCAACGGGGAATACGCCAGAGAGAATTATGTGGCACTATTCTTATGACTGAGTCTGTCACCACACTACCCCGAAGTACGCACGGAAGGGCAGACAACCCGATAACGACTAAAAACACCCCAGTTGGCAGCTGTGGATTTTCAAATTCCGAGCATTCGCCTCATTCGCAATGACTATTGGCTTTAATCCAGATAGCCGCGCCAGATCAAACACTCTGGCACAGGTAAGCTGATTGTCTCCTTTCAATGCTTCAAGCATGGTGATGATGTTACCGTCTGTACTTCTACGAACCGAGTCGTCATAGAAAGTTCTCTCTGATTTAAAGCAACCAAGCTGACAATTCGTTATGCGAAGCCCTAGCCTATCGGCAATTTCCCCTATGACGACTTTAGGGACATTGGCTTCTTTGGCGATCCTCCAGGCAACGGGACACGGCAAATATCCGTCTATTAATGACGCTTTCACCGTATCTTCCAGCTGTGAAAGCGCTTTTTTGGAAAGGTCCCCAGGATCTTCCTGTGTCCGAATCCTCATGTTCTTCTTTTTTCGGTCAGCTTCGTTGAAATCTCGCATTGCCCAACATCGCCAGTACAGATTGGCGGGGGATATTCAGGGAGCCGATAAGTAACGCTGCCGTTGCTTCATACGCCCTTGAGAAGTCTACTCTCTTGGCCGATGAGAAACAAACGTCAGTTGCTCCCGGCATTGCCGCCAACTGCTGGATGCCTGTACCTCGCTGGCGGTTCACAGGGCCCGCAATGAGCCAAGCCCAGCAGTCAATAATCCATTTTGGGAATTCCTTGGGCTGATGTCAACCGTGGGGTCTATCCCGCAGAATGGCATCCGCGTGGTCAGGTTGTTCGAAGCGAAGTCGCTCTGAAGCAGCAGAGTGTTGCGAAGGGGCGGATGGTGGTGAACGTGCCATAACTCATGTAACCGAAGGACAAGTTGTCCAGTCACGGTCCGCCGAGTTGCAGGATTGGAGGATAGCGGTACTTCGCGCGGAGCCTGACCCTCCGCAAATCTGCCTGGCCGGTCGCTCCTTCCCCCGCCCACTTCTGGACTGCCAGGCACCCCATACTGTCTCGGTCTCTAGTCCTTCCCCAACACCTGATAGCCACCCAGTATGATACCCCTTTGCTTGAAGGACCTATAGAGGTAGGTATCCACAAAATCCTCAAGGCTGATGTCGGCAGGCCAGTTCCATTCCCGGATGGCAGCCTCCCTCGCCTGCCACAGCAACACGGAACTCATCGTGAAGGTCTTGGGGACGATGGTTACCGTCTGGGCCTCGGCTATGTCTGAGGTCACCTTGGCCCGGGGCTCGGCCTTGCCCCCCTTCCAGGGCTTTCTGGTCTCCCCGTGCCTCGACCGCAGAACTACGTTGGCTTTGTGGCGAGCAGCTTCGAGCTGCCGCCGAGCCTCCTTGGGGTGGACCTCCCAGCGGTGCTTGGGAATCTGCCTGCTGGGCACCTCAACACCGCACAGCTTGCACTTGGCCATCGCTGCCAGTATACCATAGATGGCCTCCTTCAGGTCAGCGGTCGTCTGTGGTTGGTCAACGCTAATCAGCGCTGAGTCAGTGCGCGGTCTGTGGTGGGCGTGTGGTAATTCAATGGTGTCGCTTGGCTATTATGCCAATTCTGGACCCGGCGTCTGCAGTATTCGCAGCAGACGGGGACGCGCACCTGAGGTCAATTGCCTGGGCAATCCAAGACCTCCCAGCGCAACGGCATTGACACTGCTAGTCCAGGGTGCTAGCCTAGTCACGAAAGGAGGCGAGGGGAGGCCAGCTTTTTCTCGCCTCAAATGGGGTTCAGGTGGTCGGCGGTTCAAATCCGCCCTCCCCGATATCTGTTCCTCGGGGGCCTGCAAACATTTTGTTAACGTTTCCCGTTTCAACTGCGCTCTGTGCTGGCTGAGTTCGGCACCCGGGTCGGACCTTCGCTCAAGGGAAGCATTTCTAACCAATTTCTAACTTCATTTTAACCCCCAAAAAACATGGCATCCTCTACAATCGCTTATTGAAGAGGTTGGTCCAAAGGACCGAGGAGGAATACATGGCTAGTAGTGAGCGAGAAACACCAGGAATGGGAACAGGCCCTGGCGGGCCAAAAGGGGGCGGCAGACTTGTTACGCGGCGGGCCCTGCTGCGGCGTCTGGGCGTGGGCACGGCAGCAGTAGTGGGCCTTTCGTACGTCAAGCCATCCCTGCTCACTGTGGGCGTGTCAAAGGCGTATGCCAATGGCGTCTATGCTACCCCCACTCCTACTCCTACTCCTACACCCACACCGGCTGCCGGGCTCACCCCCGGCTACTGGAAGAACTGGCGGAATCAGTACACTCAGGCACAGTTCCTGGGCCTGCTGAGCGGCACCATTGCCGACAACAATATACCAAAAGCCGATGCTATCTTTGACAAATGGAGCGCAAATCCCGGGAAAGAGATGACTATCCTGCGGGCCTTCCTGCTGGCAGTGCAGCTCACCATCCGTCTTGTCTCTTCAGGCTTGCCTGTGCCGGCCGGCGTCAATCTGTCCCCAAGCTCTCCTCTTCCCGGCGGCGGGACACTAGGTGGCGCCATAACCGATGCGCTCTCGCTGGAGGGAACATACCCCTATTCCGCCCAGGGCGTTAGCAGCGGCGACCGAGCTTTCGCCCTTGCGACGAAGGACAGACTGGCGGTGTTGCTCACGCTCTAGGGAGCGGGCGGGCGCCACATGCATGCGGAGAGGCTACGGACCGGCGCGAAGTCTGGGGAGCATAGGCTGCCGCTCCGGGCCAGCGGCCTTCTGGAATACGGGGTCGAGGGCCAGCTTATCCTGTGTGAACCCAGTGTTGAACAGGTCCACTTCCTGAATGCTACGGCCGCAGCTATATGGTTGCTGTGCGACGGCCGCCATACGGAGGCTGATATCGTTGCCGAACTGGCAGCCCTTTTCAATTGGGACGTGCCCGGTGTGGAAAGCGACGTCAGGGAGACACTGGCTGATTTTCTGAGGAAAGGCCTGCTCCGGGCTCCCCCAGGGTATGATGCCTAGCTCCCTCGCCTTGGGGACGCCGCCTTCGCCCCCGGATATATCTGTCGCTGATTGGAGGGAGGAGGAGTTTGCCGTCCTCAACCTTCGAATCGCCCTGCGGACCAATGAGCCGGGGCTGGCAGACCACCTGCGGACCATATTCCCTGGCCAGGAGGGTGTTGTTGCCACAGTACCGCCTGGGCGCCAGGACTATGTGGTTTCCTGCGTCCGCAACCAGGCTCATCAGCGGGCATACCAGGTAGCCACGGGCGGGCGCGTGGTGCTGAGGACCTGGGACCGGGATGCTCTGGCGACATACCTGGAAAGGTCCATCTGCAACGCCATAGCGGAGCACCTGGGCCATCGATATGTCCTCATCCATGCTGCGGCCCTTGCTCATGGGGGGTGCGGTATCCTATTCCCCGGCGCTTCCGGTGCTGGCAAGAGCTTGACTGCGGCCGCGCTGGCTGCGAACGGTTTCCAGTACTTCTCCGATGAGGTTGCAGTGGTGACCGACGATGGGCGCCTGCGCCCCTTCCCCAAGGTCATCTCACTGAAAGCAGACGGCTGGCGCAAACTCGCAGAGGCCTTTCCCTTTGTGGCACCTGCTGGCGGCTGGCTACCCTCGGGTGAAGGCGGCCTCTACCACCTGGACCCGTCCCATCGGCTGAGAAGCGGGGGGCGGTGGGCCGGTCCTCCGGTCAGGTTCATCATTGTGCCTTCCCGCAGGGCCGGGGCGTCTACCATCCTGGAGCCGTTGCCAAAACCAGCCGCCCTGACACTGCTGCTGGAACAGTCCCTGAACCTGCGTCAGCTGGGGACCCGGGCAATGGGTGTCCTCGTACGCCTGGTAAAAGAGTCTGAATGTTTTACGCTGGCTGCTGGGTCTCTCCGGGAAGCTGGCTCGCTGGTGGCGCGGCTTACCCAGCTCAGGGGGGGGCCTGGATTGCGGTAGCAGCCCGCCTTATCGGGGGCTGGTGATGGGGTTCCCAGCTTCGCATATTGGTTTTGCCTCTCTATCTTCTTCTTCAACACCTTTGCTGTTAAGATGCCTCTTCATTCATAACGGGGCTAGTGAGAGTGTAGTTCTAAAGGACCGAAGGGGTAGAATTCGGCAGGGGGCATTTGCGGAATGGCCAGGAAGGCACCTCTGGAAAGGGGTGGGGGGATGAGGGGGAAGGTCTTAGGTAGCGCCGGCATGGGTGCTGCGCTGTTGGTGCTGGGTGCTTTGCCTATGCTTGCGGCGGGGACCAGCGTTGTAACTACACCGGTCTTTGCGACCCACGGCATGAGCGGCTCCGTGGCCGGATTTCGCACTGAGGAAACGATATTGGGCCGCAACTCGGTGAGACTTTCTATCCCTCAGGGTGTGATAGGAGAAGTCTACAACCTGGGGCTTAACGCTGAGGTGGCTATGCCGGGCGAGCACGTGGGTCAGGGCATGTCTATCTACGACGGCGTCTCGTTCAGGGCAAAGCCAGGTCCGCCCGGAGTCCACGGCCCCCTCTTTGTATCGATTATCCTGTATGACGACACCCACGATGTCTGGGTGTCCATGCTTAACTACAGCCCTGTTTGGACGGAGCCTGATGCTGGGGGCTGGTCCACGGTCACCGTTCCCGCTGGAGCCTCTTGGGATGCCTGGACTTTCGGTGGAGATGCCTGGCCTGTTGGTCGCGACCCGGGATATGTTTCCCTGGCGCAGTGGGACCAATACATTCACGCCCAGGGCATCAAGGCCGAGGTCAAGAAGCTGAACATCCAGTTCGGGTATGGGTGGAACGCCTGGGGCGCTGTCTACGTTGATGGACTCGCCGCCCACGGGTTCCTCTTGGACTTTGAGCCGAAGCCTCACGCTGAGGATGGCGAGGAGGATGAAGAGGGGGACGGGGGCGATGGTAATCGGAAGTAGGGTGCGCTCGGTCTCCTGGGCACCGTGGTCGCCAGCGCCGGACAGTTTGAATTGGGTTTGAATTGCCCCAGGCATGTCAGTCATGCCCTTGAAATGGTAGCAGGCAGGGCCTAGGATGGTCAGGGCTGGCGGCCCAGTCTGAGGGATTTGCTGGAGGGGGATGAGGGAGATGTTCACAAGGGCGCTGAATATCGCCAGGGCGTGGGGCCTTACCATCCTACTGCTCTGGTTCGTGGGCGCAGGTATCGGTTTTGCCTGGCTCATCGGCCTCAAGTGGGCCGGCATCGTGACCAGCCTGTTCTTTCTCTCTCTCCTGGTGCTCCTCGCCCACGTATGGGGCCAGATAGAGGTTGCGCTGTCGAAGGGAACCGAGGACAGCGGCCCAGGGGTTTGAAGCGCAAGAGAATCCCCCCAGCTCCACCTGGTTTTCCCTAGTCGCCCTCTTTTTACCACATCTCTACCGCTTCTTTACACCGTGCCCCCCTTGTTTTACCTGTTCATTAACCATCCTGTGCTAAAAATTGGGGCGTGCTCAGGACAGGGAAAACCGGAAGGGGGTAAGAGAAATGGTAGTAGTTGAGATAGAGGACCTCCCAAAGAAGATAACCTGGGTTAGCTGTCTCCGTGAGCCAATATATGGCGGCCAACATAACGTCGTCGGATACATCGAGCGGGCAAAGCACAGGGCCTATGTGAAGCGGGGTGTCAAGGTCAGCACTCAGGAACTGGCATACATGGACTCAAGCGACTAGAAAGGCTGGAAGACAGCCTGCGTCACCATGAGCCATAAGCGTTCCGCAACCGAAGCAGGAAGGGTTATCGTGCCCCCGCTGGGCGCGGTGAGAGCCTAGTCCTCCTCCACCACGAAGCTGTCTCTCAGCTTCGTGGTTCTTGACCCGTCGACAGCTTTGTAGCGCACATTATAGGGCCCCGACGCCGCCGTGTCCGCTGAGGTGTAATCGTAGTGATACTTGCCCACAGCGTCCTTCACCATCTGCGCCTCGTTCACAACCACTGTCCCAGCCGGGTCCTTCACCTTGATGGTAGGCGTGCTGGCGGGGTCCACGTAGCTCCCCGCGCTGTCCTTCACCTCCAGGCTGAGAACGACTGTTTCACCTCGCTGGAAAACTGCCATTCAGCCCCCCTTCATAGTAGCTTCAAGCTGGAGCCCTCTCCCCGAGACGGCACTCATGGTCAGGGCCGGGCCCGTCGTCCCACTCATCTCAAGGCCCTCCTTCGCCAGAGAGGCCAGCACCAGCAACCGGACGACCAGCACCGCCGCCGCCACCTGGTCAGCCAGGGCCAGGCTATCAGCAATGCTCTTGAACTGCTTTGGGCTCGCCGTCTCGACCAGGGCCAGGGCATCGGCCACAGTGAGCCTGGCTGTGGTCCCCAGGGCGTCAGAGATGTTCAGTCCCTGGGTCAGGGAGACAAATCCCTTTAAGGAAAGGGTCTCTGCCAGGGCCAGGGCATCCGCAACTAGCTTCTGAACGGCCCCCGTATTCACTGATAGGGCATCGGCAAGGGCCAAGACTTCAACCAGGCTCAGGAAAGCTTTTGGTGTCCCGGAAGGGAGTGCTTCGGCTAAGCCGAGGCTCTCGGACAGGCTAAGGGAGGCTTTGGGAGTTCCTGAGGGGAGGGCTTCCGCCACCCCGAGAGCTTCAGTGAGAGTTAGCTTGGCCGAAATGCCTGGGGCGTCATCGGCCAGGGCCAGGGCGTCGGTGACGGTTTTCTGGGTAACTCCCGCAGGCTGGGCCAGCTCAAACCCGATGTAGGTTATCACCATTGAGCCAGAAGACCCGCCAGTTACCACCCCCCAGTCCAAGAGGTCGGTAGCAACACAGGAAATGGCATTGGTTGTATCCTCAAATGTCCCAGTTGCGCCGCTACCAACCGTAACCGAAAGTGTGCTATTCCCTGCGTTCTGTCTCAAGGTGAAAGTGGAGTTCCCGTTCAGACTGTTGGTCGGCACCCTTACAAATAGATTTTTGGCCGTGAAGCTAGCCTGGGCCGCCACCTGGGTATTTGCTTCGGTAGTAGCGTAGGCCTGAACCCCTGCCTCCAACGGAACATATCTTGTGATGCCATAAGCAATCGTGTTGGTGCCGGGGTTTGCGGCGATTACCTGTCTCCCCGCCGAGTTTGATTTCATCTGCCAAATCATAATCGCGAAGGAGCCCGAAGACCCGCCAGTGGCCACCTGGTAGGCCACGGCATCTCCTGAAGCGATGGAATCAGAGTTCACCGTGTCCTCAAAAGCCCCCGTTGTGGAAGCCCCTACGGAGACGGACTGGGCACCGTCGGCAGCGTTTTTTCTGGTCCTGACCGTGGTGGTGCCATTCACACTGTTGGACTGGACATAGATGCGGAAGTTGGACAACGTGGCGGCCACCCGAAAGATATACTGGGAGCGGGACTCGGTGGTGTTGTATCTGGCCTCCCCCCCTATAGGAGCGTATGTGGTGGTCCCAAAGTTCACCGATGTGGAAACCACATCCCCAGCGATTAAGACTGGGGTGGTGTTGCTGGCCGTGGCAAGGGTGTAGGCGATAATTGCCAGGGTCAAAGAGCCGCCTGCGCCCACAACTGTCTGGGTATTGAAGAGGTCCCCTGCTACCAGGTTGTCGGAGTTAACGGAGTCCTGGAAGACCCCTGTGGCCCCAGCCCCTATGGAGACGCTTTGAGCACCGTTTGCTGTATTCTTCCTGCTCCTCACCGTTGAAGAGGCGGTGGTGGCGTTGGCGAGCACCCTCACATAGAGGTCGGCCAAGGTATAACTGTCCCTGGCGATTGCCTGATGGCGGGCTTCGGCGCCCGACTCAGTAAACCCCCCAGAGGGATTATGATACTTCGTAGCGGAGGCGGACAGGACAACGCCCGTGCTGTGCCCAGCCACCAACGGATAGGTGGGCATTAGTTGATTTTCACCTTCCCAGCCCCAAAAGCTGTGTCGCAAGCACTCTGGAGCTGATTTTTCTGCGAAGCGGTGAGGTTGGGGATGACCACCTGGAGGACCCTTGCCGTGTCGTAATACCAAAGCCAGCCTTCCGGGTCCAGAGCGCCTAGCTGAGCCTTGGCGGTATCATAGGTGCGGTTTTTCCTCCGATTCTCACTGACCACCTCATCATAGAGGCCGACTCCGCCAAGCAATCTGTGGGCAGGACAGAGCTTGACTACCTTAGCAAGCGAGTGGACTCGTGAAGCCTCCGAGGTAGCATCATCCCAACTGTATTCCAGGACGCACTCGCAGGTATCCGGTCTCCAGGTCGTTGTCCTTATCATCTTTCCCTCCCTAGGATAGGGTCTGCTGGCAAATAATCCCCTTTTCTCTTGCTACGGTGCTTCTCCCTTGGTCTATCCCAACCCTGGTCGGCATTTCGTCGGCCTCCTAGCTCATTGTGACCTGGATGGTGAGCTCCCAGGTCTGCCCACTGGTCTTGGTGCCCTGAGCCGATACCTTGCGGACCAGGTTCTTGTTGGGGGTAGCGCCGTGTCCACGGTGAACTCCTGCCAGGCGAAGTTGGCCTCGGTTCCCCCGAAAGTCCCCCGGAAGCTCACGGTCTGGGCCGACCTGGAGGGGTAGGTCGCGTCCATAGCCTTAAAGGCCGTGCTGGTCCCCAGGAGCCCGGTCTGGGTGGCAGCCTCCGCCGTGGTGCTGTCCCCTACCCCCACCCGAGCGTTGGCGTTGTTGTAGGCCGTGGGGGTGCCCAGGCCACAGGCCAGGTCCAGCAGCTCGGCCATGCCCTCATTGAGGCCGATATTGCCCTCGACCTGGGAGACCTTGTAGGGCTGGTCCCGCCGATGAGCCTCGTCATCGGCGAACTTTCTGATGATAAACCGGGTCTTCAGCTTGAGATGCCCATGCCTCCGCTTTTTCTGCTCCGCCTTTACCCCAACCACAGTTCCTCCTTTCTCATCTCTCAATCCATCTGGCAACGCCATCGGAAAAGGCACACCAGAACAGATGAGCTAAATACTACCATGGCAGTGGCTTGGCGTCAAGCGTCTTTTGTCTTGCTGGCGGCGAAAAACCCTGCTTAAATGACAGGTGGCCGGCGCAAGCCCTCCCAGGACTATTTGGCCGGTTGAAAAGGGCCCTGGAGTGGGGCTATCATTGTCCTGACTCTGATGAACGGGCTGGATATCCTGGTCGGCATTACCCTGGCCCTTGGGGCATATACGGGCCTGAGGAAAGGTATTGTGGGGATGGTGCTGCCGCTGGTGGGACTGGTGATAGGGGTCCACCTGGCGGGGAGGTACTACCAGGCCCTGGCGGAGCGGGTCTTTCACTCTCAGGCCAGCAGCATGCAGATAATCTCCTTTGTCCTCATCCTTCTGGCGGTGATATTTGCTGCCAGCCTGGTGGCCTCCCTGGTTAGCCGGGCACTTTCCCTCATCCTCCTGGGGTGGCTCAACGGGCTCCTGGGGGCGGTGCTGGGTCTCCTCTTGGCGATGATGGCCTGGGGGACCCTCCTGGCCATCATCCTCCTCTTCCCAGGCCTCGCCCCGGAGGGACTTATCGGGGACTCCTTTTTCGCCGGCCTCATCGTGGAGCGATTTCCCCTGCTCCTGGCCCTCCTCCCCGAGGAGTTTGACCGGGTGAGGACTTTCTTCCGTTAGGCCCAGGAAAGAAGGCCCCCTTTCCTCTCCATATTGCCTATCTTATAATCCAGTTGGAGAAGGGCAGGTCTGAAGAGAGCGCATGGAAACTGAGGACGAAAGGCTGGAATACGCCGTCAGGCACACCCAGGTGCTGAGGCCTCCCCGGCAGGCCCTGGAGACCTTTGGTATCACAAAGGTCCGCTATCACCTGCTCACCGCCCCTGCCTATGCTGACTTGGTGGCCGGGGAAGGGGAAACAGTAGTCAGAGAAGGCCAGGTCATTGCCGAAAGGCCCAGGGTGGTGACTCCCTACTACCTCCTGAACCTCGAGGGGTTCAGCCACCACGCCAGAAGGTATCTGGAGAAGATGGCGCAGGAGGAGCATTCCTCACCGGCCCTCCTCTACAGGTACCGCAATGAGGTCGAGGGCCTCTCCATCGTCTCGGAGCCCCTGGACCAGCTGGCCCAGAAGCTAACAGAGAAGCTGGAGAGGGAGGGAACAGCCCTGGACTGTGTCATCAAGGGGGTGGATGAGCTGTGGGATGTCTGTCTCCTCAGGTTTATCCACGAGTTTACCCTCCGTTCCCTGCAGAGCAATGTGATGGACCTGGGCAGGAGGGGGCTCCTGGAGATTGACCGGGCCGGCGTCCCGCTGGATGCCCGGCGGCGGATTGACGAGCTCTTTTTCCAGGTGAGAGAGGGCCAGGTGGGCCCATCGGAGCTGAAGGTTGAGCTGGATTGCTGGGGCCTCTGGCCCGAGTATGAGGACAGGTTCCTGGCCCTGTTCCAGAGGCGTCCGTAAGACTCTTAGGGGGCCGGGGACCTGTTTCTGCCCGTCACCAAGGCCCTTCCCGGGGAGCCTCTCCCGGTGGTGGACAGGCTCAGGCCAGGCCCTCTATAATGGATGAGAGCGGGAGTAGCTCAGGGGTAGAGCTCTTGCCTTCCAAGCAAGTTGTCGCGGGTTCGAATCCCGTCTCCCGCTCCACCCTTTCCTCTGATGGCCACCCTCTCTCTTGAACTATCTCCATCCTGTGGGCTATCATATGGGCAATGAGGAAGCCTGGCTCGGGTCGGGCATTGAGAACCGGTGCCATTGCGGCAGCGCTGGTGCTGATGGTCCTGGTGTGGGTGGGTGCTTGCAGGCAGACCAGGCCCACCCTCACTCCCCATCCCACAGCCACGCCAGCGCCGACCCCTGCTCCCACCGCCCAGGTTTCCCCGGGGCCGACTCCCAGAACCTTCCCCCAGAGAATACAAAGCTTCATAGACGGGATAAGGGACTGGGCCCCCCTCTGGCCCTGGCCCCAGTCTCAACGGCCCGGTAATTTAGACTTGGCTGCTTTGCCCAGCTTGCCAGGGGAGTTCCAGCCGGCCCAGTTCATCCCCCCCGCCACCTGCAGGACCTGCCACGCCGATATATATTCCCAGTGGAAGGGAAGCATGCACGCTCTGGCCCTGCAAGACCCTGTCTTCCAGGAGCTCTCCAAGCACTTCCTGGCCCAGGTGGAGACGGATGCCCAGAGAAAGGAGGCCCAGACGTGCGTGCGCTGCCATACGCCCGCCGGCCATCTTGCCGGGGAAATAGTCACTTCCGAGGGGGACTACGACGCCGTCAGCGCCCCTTTCGATGAGGGCATTTTTTGCGATTTCTGTCATTCGGTAAAGGCCTCCGCGGGAATCGGCAATGCCCCCTTCCTCGTGGAGCCCGGGAACGGTCCACAGGCGCCGGGTGTCAAGCGGGGGCCTTTCGCGGATGCTCGGTCGCCATATCATGGTTCGGAGTATTCAGAGCTTCACACCCGGGCCGAGTTCTGCGGCATGTGCCACGAGGTTGCCCACGTCTCTTTCGGCACTCCCATTGAGCGGACCTATACCGAGTGGCGCAGCGGGCCCTACAACACCGGCGACCCGGCCACCACGGTGCCGTGTCAGGACTGCCACATGCGCCAGCGTCCCGGCATCCCCGCCACCGGCTCCACGGCGCGCCCGGACAACCCGGGCCAGGCAGCCCTGGGCGGTCCCCAGCGGCCGCACATCTATACCCATTACTTCGTTGGGGGGAACTCAGCTGTGCCCGCCCTCCCCGGTGCCGCCGTTAGCGCTCAGATGGCGGAGGAGCGCCTGAAGAATGCCGCCACCATTGAGCTCTTGCCGGCGGAGGGGTGGCGGCCAGGGGGGCTGGCCACTTTTGAGGTGAAGGTCAACAATGTGGGCGCTGGCCACTATCTGCCGACAGGCTCTACCGAGATACGCCAGATGTGGCTGGAGGTAACGGTAAAGGATGCCACCGGCCGGGAGCTCTTTCATTCCGGCGCTGTGGACGAGGAGGGCAGGCTGGACCCCGGGGCGGTCATCTTCGGCACGGTGGTAGGGGACGCCTCGGGGAAGCCGACTGCGAACCTGGTCATGGCCACCCATGTGCTCTTTGACCGCCGCATCCCCCCCAAAGGTTTTGACAGAGCGGGCTACACCTTCTTGCTGCCCGCTGATGCAGCGGCCCCGCTTGACATAAAAGCCACCCTGCGCTATCGGTTGGCTCCCCAGGAGCTGGTCAATGAGTTGCTGGGGAAAGAAGCGCCCCGGTTGCCCATTATTGATATGGCTTTGGCTTCCCTGGCCGTTGCCCCCATCAGCTAGTAGAAAGCCGCCCCCCCTTTCGTGATTCCCAGCTCCGTCTAGGCCCCCCCGGGCAAGGAGGCTACAGCTTCCCGCGTGGAGTGAAGCGGCCTCCAGCCGAGCCCTTGCTTGATTCGGGCATTGCTGGCGGTCCACCGGTACATGATGAAAGGCAGGTATGAAGCTGGCGCGGGCACCGGCCTTAGATACCAGAGCAGGGCGAACAGGGGACGCACCAGCCAGTGGGGGTATTCGTAGACCGGATTGTTAGCTATTTCCTCTGGGGCGGCCAATGAGCTCTTGTATCCCGGCGAGTAGACGCATGGTTCCCCCCACGCATAAGACTACTGTGGGCTGGGGAAAAATGTCAAATGCAGATTAGGGGCCAAGGGGGCCTGTAAGCCGGGTTCTGTACCCCCTTCCCAGCCAGTTTACAGCGACGGCCTTCTTCCTGGCCGGGGGAGGGTGGTGGCCATCTCTCTAGGGTGGCGGTTACCCGCCACCTCCAGCGACCTACCCGGGGGCCGGGCCCGCTAATGCGGACCACTGGCCGGGCACCCTGAGGCCCCCCTATTCGGTCTTGCTCCGGGTGGGGTTTTCTCGGCCGCCGGGTCGCCCCGACGCCGGTGGGCTCTTACCCCGCCATTTCACCCTTACCGCCCGAGGGCGGCGGTATGTTTCTGTGGCACTTTCCGTAGGGTCGCCCCTCCTGGGGGTTACCCAGCACCCTGCCCGGTGGAGCCCGGACTTTCCTCCCCCGCCAAAGGCGGCGGCGGCCACCCAGCCCCCTTGCCCAACTCCAGTTTAGACCATCCCTGGAAAGTATTCAACTCTCAGGGTTGGAGGAGGATACGGCTGCATGAGGGGCAGGGGACCAGTTCCTGGCCCCGGGCCCGCTGCATCAGCCCCACGGGCAGGGCAATACGACACCCCTGGCACATCCCCTGCTCTACCCTGGCTACTGCGGGGTGGCGGCTCCGGCGGGTCTCTTCATACTGCTGGAGGTGGGCAGGGGGAATTCGGGAGGCCTGGGCCTCCCTCAGCCTATTAAGGGAGGCCCAGGCCTCCTTAAGCTCCTTTTGCTCTCTGGCCAGCTGCTGCTGGCGTTCTTGCCACTTGAGCTCCACGTCTCTCAGGTGGACCATCCGGTTATGGAGGCTCCCCCGGGCATCCTCTATCTTCTCCATGACCCCCAGGACCTTGTCCTCCAGCTTTTTGCGCTTCTCCGCCAGAAGCCCAACATCCTGCTGCATGGCGGAGAGCTCTTTGGGGTTGGTGACCTTGCCGCTGTAGAGCTTCTCTTCCATGGTCCTTATCTTCTGCTGGATGTCGTCCAGGGCCCAGTTGGCATCCCGCTCCTGTTTCTGGAGCTCCTGGAGGTATCGCTGGGCTTCGGCCACGGCCTCTTCGGCCTGGGCCACCTCCTGGCGCTGGCCAAGCTCGCTCTCCACCCGGGCCAGGGTTTCCTCCTTGGACTCCCGTTCCCGGTCCAGGGCCTCCAGTTCATAGAGAAGCCGGGCCGTCATAGCCCAATGATATCACGGTGGGCTGGTCCCAGAAAGCCCTTGCTGGCGAGGGACACAACCTGTAGAATATTAACAGTAGGAGGTTGGGGGGATATGTTCTTCTTTGACCCTGTATATTTGCTCTTTGCCGCTCCGGCGCTTCTGGTCATGTTCTACGCCCAGGCCAAAGTGCGCTCGGCCTACGGGAAGTATTCCAAGGTAAGGAATATGAAGGGGATTACGGGCTATGAGGCGGCCCGCACCCTTCTGGGCGTCCACGGCATGGGCGAGGTGAAGATAGAGGAGCACCCCGGGGTCCTGACCGACCACTATGACCCCCGGAAGAAGGTGCTGCGTTTCTCCCGGGACATATACGGCAGTGCCTCGGTGGCCTCGCTTGGGATTGTGGCCCACGAGATAGGCCATGCCCTTCAGGACCGGCTGGGCTATGGCCCAATGAGGCTGCGGGCTGCCCTGGTTCCTGCGGCCAATGTGGGCTCCTCCCTGGGCTGTATCTTCTTCATCCTGGGGATAATTGTGGGGGTGGCGGGGCTGACCTGGGCAGGGGTTGCCCTCTTCAGCGCGGGGGTGCTCTTCTCCCTGGTCACCCTGCCGGTGGAGCTGGACGCCTCCCGCCGGGCAAAACAGATGCTCCAGGCCACGGGGCTGGTCGTCTCGGCGGAGGAGGGGCGGGCCACCAGTGCGGTCCTTTCTGCCGCCGCTCTCACCTATGTAGCTGCCCTGCTCCAGGCGGTGTCCAGCCTGGCCTACTTTGTCTTCCTGGCCATGGGCTTGAGCCGGCGGGACTAGAAGCCCGGGTTCCCTAGCTACTCTTTCTTCCTGGCCTGTTTGAGGGCCTCCAGCTCCCGGCGGAGTTCCTGTTGCCTTCTCATAATGCGCAGGATGTAGAGGAAGGTCACCAGCCAGATAAGGCTGTAGCCGGCAAAGAGATAGGGAAAGGTATCCATTTTATTCCCTCCAGGCTTCTTTCAGTTCTTCTATTTCCGCCTCCGCGCCCCTCAACGCCACCCGGAGCTTGGCCAGAAGGATGAAGAAGAGGGTGAAGGCGGCCAGGCTGAAGAGTAAGGTAGTGAGCATGGTGGGGTGGAGGCCCCCTCCGGTGCCGATGACTGGGCCGGGGTGGAGGGTGCGCCACAAGCGGATGGCAAAATACACGATGGGGACATCAAGGAAGCCCGCGATGCCCACTACGGCGGCAAAGCGGGGGGCCTGGTGGGCGGGGGCGTAGGAGCGCAGGAGGAGGTAGCCGACATAGATGAGCCACAGCACCAGCATGGAGGTAAGTCGGGGGTCCCACACCCACCAGTGGCCCCAGGCTGGCCTGGCCCAGATAGAGCCGGTAGCAATGTTAAGGAAGGCGAAGACCACCCCTATCTCCGCCCCGGCATACGCCAGGTGGTCCCAGCCCTTCCCCCCCCTCACCAGGTAGATGATACTGCCCACAAAGGTCAGGGAGAAGGCCAGGAAGGAAATCCAGGCCATAGGGACATGGAAGTAGAAGATGCGCTGGGCAATCCCCTCCCGGACATCGGCGGTGGGCACCCACATGAAGACGAGATAAAGGGCAGACAGAATTCCCACCAGCCCCAGGGCCCAGAGGACGCGGTCAAGGACTTTCATCTTTTCCTCCTCAGGTCTCCAGCACATATGGGAAAGCAAAGATAGCCAGGACAAAGAATATGGCATCAAAGGCCAGAATCATCTGGAGCCAGGGGGTTATCTCCCCCCAGGGGGCCCCGGCCAGCACCCCGGCGGAGCCCTCCACTGCCGCAATGATAAGGGGCACCGCTGTGGGCAGGAAGAGGAGGGGGAGCATCAGCTCCTGGGCCCGGGTGTTGGCGGCCATGGCGGCAAAGAGGGTCCCCAGGGAGACAAAGCCGATGGTGGCCAGGAAGGCCACCAGGACCAGGCGGGGGATGATAATGGGCAGGTTCATAAAGATGGAAAAGACGGGCATGATGAGCAGCTCTGCCACAAACATGAACAGGAAACCGCTCCCCACTTTCCCCAGGAAGACCACCTCCCGCTCCACCGGGCAGAGCATAAGCCCGTCTATCCCTCCCCTCTCCCTCTCCAGGAAGAAGGAACGGGAGAGGCCCAGCATCCCGGCGAAGGTAAAGGCCACCCACAGGACCCCAGCCGCTGCATCGTCCACAATGTCCGGGCTCAGGGCGAAGTAGAAGATGAGCATGGACAGCAGGGCATAGAGGAGGAAAGAGGTGAGGAGGTCCTTGGCCCGGGCCTCGGATAGGACATCCTTCCAGATGATGACCAGGGCCTTCCTCACGGCCGGGTCCCGGTATATTTGCAGTAGGTCTCCGGGAAGGTTGCGGGGTCCAGGGGCTTTCTCCCCTCGTAGGTTATTTTCCCCTGGGAGAGGATGACCACCCGGTCCCCCATCCTCAGTCCCCGCTCCAGGTTGTGGGTGGTCATGACCACGGTCCTCTCCCCCATAAAGCGTTCCAGGGTCTCTACAAAGATAGAGGTGGCCCTCTGGTCCAGGCCCGTCTCGGGCTCATCCAGGAGGATGACAGGGGGGTTGTGTATGAGGGCCCGGGCAATGGAGAGGCGCTTCTTCATGCCGTGGGAGAGGTTTCGCGCCTTTTCCCCCAGGAAGGGGGCCAGGTCCATCTCCTCGGCCAGGGCCTCTATCCGGGCCTCGGGCCCGGGCACATCATACATCCTGGCATAGAACCGCAGGTTCTCCAGGGAGGTAAGGTCCTCGTAGAGGAGGCTCTCATGTCCCACAAAGCCCAGGAGCCGCCTCATCTCAGCCCCGTCCTTCAAGTCCCGGCCGCCTATTCTCATCCTGCCCTGGGAGGGCCTGAGGAGGGTGGCCAGGACCTTGAGGAGGGTGGTCTTTCCCGAGCCGTTGGGGCCCAGGATGGTGACAAACTCCCCTTTTTCAACCCGCAGGTTGAGGCCCCGGAGCACCCAGCGGCTGCCAAAGACCTTGCCCAGGTCTTCTATCTCAATCATAGCCTGTCTTTAGCCGGAGCCGAGGAGGCGGGCCATCAGCTCTGCCCGGAGGCGGCGGTAGCGTGCTTCGGGGACCTTATTGGCCTCAAAGTCATCGTCCAGGCTGGCGATGGCCAGGAGGAGGTCCTTGCGGGACTCCTCGGGGACCCGGGCCGGGGCGGGCCTTCTCCTCAGGGAATAGACCAGGCCGGCCCCCAGGGCCACGGCCATGGCCCCCACCAGGGCCCATTGCAGGAGGGCACCCATCCCCGCCGCCGTCCCCGCGGTGGGGATGCCGGAGATGGTGAAGGCGATGGTGGCGCCGGAGGGGATGTCAGGGGCATCATAGCGGAGGTAGCGGACACCCTGGATGTCCCCAGGCTCTGCCGGGTAGAGGCCCTGGGCCTCTACCTTGAAGCCCTGGTCCTTCACCAAAAGGTTGAAATAATCGGTGGGGAAGTCAAAATTCTTCTGGAAGCGGACGCTCTTCTGCCCCGGGACGGGGTAGCTGAAGGCTATCTGCCTGGTCCCGGGAGGTATGGGCGTGGTGTCCACCAGGTCACTCTGCTGTAAGGCCAGGTATTGCTCCATAAGGCCCGCCAGCGGGCGGATGAGCCCCGCCTCCTGGGGCAGGGAGAAGCGGATGGTCTCCTTCCTGTCCAGGGTTGGGACCGCCTGGCTCCCCACATAGGTGCGGAGGCCCGTGTTCTCCACAATGTACAGCTCCAGCACCTCTATTTCGCCGTTCTGGGTCGTTATGATGGTGTGGGACCGGGCAATCTTTATGTCCTGGGGGCTGGACGTGGCATCATAGACAGCTATTTCCAGGGGTAGGGTGGGCCCCGTTTTAAAGCTCACCCGCTCGGTGGAGTAGTCGGCCTCCTGGTAGGTGAGGGTGATATCGTAGCTGAATTCTGGCCCGGTGTCGAGGCCGGGAAAGCGGAAAAGCCCCTCACTATCGGTGTTGGCCTTGGCCTGTCCCTTCTCTGTCTCTCCCTCATAGATGTGGAGGGTGAGCTCAGTGCCCCCTATAAAGCCGCCGCTGGGGGTCCCGTTGGCTAGCTTCCCGTCAATCACTCCCTCCCCTGCCGCCACGGCGGGGAGGGACAGAAGGAGGGCCAGGACGAGCCCCAGGACGAGCCCCAGGACGAGCCCCAGCAAGCCCCCTCCTAATCGCTGGGAGTGGGACTTTGTCCCTCTTTCAACGCCCGCCGGGGGCGGTCCGGCTCTCCCGGTTGTCCTCAAGTCTTTCCTCCCTTCAGGGATGCACCGCAGCGGGAGCAGAAGCTGTCTCCCGGGTCGGCTTTGTCACCGCAGCGGGAGCAGAATTGCTTTTCCTTTGCAGCCCGGCGCAGAGCGGCGATTTCCCTCTCTACCTCCCCTTCCCTGCTGGGGGATGGATGGTCCAGCTCCCGCAGGACCGAAAGGGCTCTGGCCTCATATTTCTCCTCCAGCTCCCGGTGCTCCTTGGGGGAGAGGTTCCCAAGCTCGTAGTCAAACTGGAGCTCCTTTATAGCGCTTAGAAGGGCGTCTTTCCGGGAGAGGAGTTCTCTTTCCGCCTCCTCTTTTTCTCTCTTCCGTGGGGGGTGGAGAAGGGGATAGGTCACGTAGGCCCCTACGGCCAGGAAGATGATGGCGGCCAGCAGCCAGATCATCTCAGCCCCTCACCGAATCCGCCCGGGACCGCAGCACGCGCGCCAGAAAGTCTAGGCCGGAACAGGGGCACGCCTCCTTTCGGGCCAGATGGCGATGACACTGCCCAGGAGGAAGAGGAACCCACCTATCCACATCCACACCATCAGGGGGTTGATGTAGGCCTTGAAGGCCGCAAGCCCGCCTATCTGGTCCGACCCCAAAAAGATGACGTAGAGGTCCTCCAGAGGCCCGGTCCGGATGGCCACCTCGCTCACAGGGCTATCATAGTTTACATGGAAGGTCTTGGCGGGGGCCATGATGCCCGCTGGTTTGCCATTGTTGAGGACCTGGAGGGTGGCGGAGACCACCTCCTTCTTGGCGGTGGGAGAGGTGGACATGCCTTCATACTGCAGCGTGTACTTGCCTATCTGGAAGCTCTCCCCGACGTTCAGGCTGTCCTCTGCCTCCACCTTGTAGAAGGAGGAGCCTATGACCGCCAGGGCAATGAGGATGATGCCCGCATGGACGATGTAGCCGCCGTACCGGGGACGGTTCCCCCACAGGAGGCGGAAGAAGGCAGTAAAGTAGTTCTCCCCTTTGCGGTGGCGGGCTCTCACCCCCCGGAACCACTCCAGCAATATGGTGGCCAGGACAAAAGCACATGCCCCGAAGCCCACCAGGGCATACCACGTCCTGGTCCAGATGATCAGGAGGACCACCACCAGGGCCGCGGCCGTGGCAGGGATGAGAAGTCTGCGCAGGAGGTTTCTTGGGGTGGCCCGCCGCCAGCCAACAAGGGGGCAGATGCCCATAAGAAGAATGAAAACGAGGAAGAGGGACCCGTTGACCTGGTTGAAGAAGGAGGGCCCTACCGTTACCCTCACCCCCCCCACCGCCTCGGAGATGGCAGGGTACATCGTCCCCAGAAAGGTGGCGAAGGCAATAGCTACAAGGAGAAGGTTGTTCAGGAGGAAACTGCTCTCACGGGAGACCAGGGAGTCAAGCCTGTCCTCGCTCCTGAGGGAGGGCAGTCGCCAGTAGAGAAGGATGACAGGGACCAGCAGGGAGAGGAAGATGAAACCCAGGAACAGGGGTCCCAGGCTGGAAATGCCGAAGGTGTGGATGGAAGAGACGACACCGCTCCGGGTGAGGAAGGTGCCGAAAAGGCAGAGATTGAAGGTGACGATGATGAGCACCATGTTCCACACCTTGAGCATCCCCCGTCTTCTTTGGATTATGGCGGAGTGGAGGAACGCGGTCCCGGTGAGCCAGGGCATAAGGCCGGCGTTCTCTACCGCGTCCCACGCCCAGTATCCCCCCCAGCCCAGCTCCACATAGGCCCACCAGGCACCGAGGATATTCCCTACTCCCAGAAAGAGCCAGGCCACCAGGGCGTAGCGGCGAGCCGGCCTCAGCCATTCTTCACCCAGCTGGCCTGTGGCCAAGGCCGCCACGGCAAAGGCGAAAGGGATGGTGAAGGCTGAATAGCCAGCAAGCAGGGTGGTGGGGTGGAAGAGCATCCCAGGATTTTCCAGAAGGGGGTTGAGACCCCGGCCATCGGCCAGGGCGAAGGGCAGCCGCTCAAAGGGATTGGCAACGGACAGCATTAGGAGAAGGAAGAAGGCCTGGTTGGCGGCAACCACTGCCAGGATATAGGGAAGGAAGTCCCGGCGCGGCTTCTGCCAGAGGACAACGGCCGCCATCAGCGCCAGGACCCAGGACCAGAGGAGCAGGGAGCCCTCGTTGCCTGCCCACAAGCCCGCCAGGGTGTAGAAGGTGGACATGCCCCTGGCGGAGTAGGCTGCCACATACTCCAGGCTGAAGTCATGGCTGATGAAGGCATAGGCCAGCACCGCCGAGGCCAGGGAGGTGAGGCCCAGGAGGGCGAAGGTCCCATTCCTGGCGGCCGCCACCAACTCCGGCCTGCCCCTGGCCCCCAGAAGGGCGGCGAGGAGTGTGAAAAGGGCCACCACCAGGGCCAGGGCTAGGGAGAAATAGCCTAGGTCAGCCAATCGGCCCCTGTTCTAGAGCTTGGGGACATATCGGGTGGGGCACTTGGCAATGAGCTGGTCCGCCTCGAAGGGGCCGGAGATGCTGTATTTCCCCTCCACCACCACCTCCCCACCCGCCTTGAAGGCATCGGGCACAACCCCTACATATACGACCTGGAGGGAATGGTCCTCACCATCCACGATGGTGAAGCTGGTGGTGCGGGTCCTGGCGTCCCAGGAAATTGTCTGGGTGCCCACATTCCCCGCTACGCGGATGCGGGAGCCGTCCAGGTCCGTCCCGTTCTGGCGGAGCTCAGGTAGGGTATAGTAATATACCGCGGAGCCCTGGAAGCCCCGGTAGAGTAGAAAGCCCAGAGCGGCAAAGACTATCAACCCCCCAAGGATATACTTCCACTTCTTCATGGCGAAATCACTCCATATTATAACTCTCTCTGGCCTGGGGGACAACCTGGGCTCGGAGCCTCCCCCTTCAGCGCCGGATTGTTCCGGTGACTTCCTCATCTGGCCCGGGGCGAAGGGCATTGCCGCCTCCAGAGACCGACTCCGGCGGGCCCTTGGGCCCGCCGGAGGAAACGCCGCAATGCTCTGTCCTGTTTACTTCAGGGCATCAATGGAAGCATTCAGCACATCGAAAGTAAAGGAGGGGTTGTGCACGCCTTCGCTGCCGTCGCCCTCAATCAGGAAGAAGTTCCAGCCGGCCTTCACCAGGGGGTCAGAGGCCGGAATCAGCGCTGCGGTCCCATCGGTGGTGATGTCGGCCAGTTGGACCTCCGCTTCACTGAGGACCACGACGTGAGGGGCTTCCCCGGTGGGGGCATAGGTGAAGGTTACCGGGGCCTTGAACTTGAAGATGAACCCCTGCTGGCCGTGGGGCTCCGTGGGTTCAAGAGAGGCGATGTTGGTCTTGTCCACGGCCACGGCGGCGCTCTTCACATCGTACGATCTGCTGCCGTACTGGTGGGGGGTGTAGTCCTTGATGAAGGTTCGGGCCGGAAGCTTCTTCGTCAGGTAGTAGCCCATCTTCTGGCCCAGCTCATGGAGCCTGGCCTCTACACTCTCCTGGAGGGTGCCGCCGTCAAAGGTGCCGTGGCAGTTGCCACAGATGGCATTGCTGGCCTTGAAGCTATGGTTCGTTCCCCCGCCCTGGTAGCTGAACTCGGTGGGGGGTGGGGTCAGCTCCATGTGGCAGGTGGCGCAGGTATCTTTGATGTAGGAGTGGCGGGAGCGGGCACCCACTTCGACGAAGTAGGCGTTCTCCCCCATGAGCACGTCGCCCTGGGCCGCGGTGTGAGGCGCTTGGTAGTTGGGAGGAGGGCCGACCTCCTCGTTGTGCAGGTTGTTACGGGTGTTGTGGCAGGTGATGCACAGGGCGCCCCGGCCCAGCCCCTCCGCCTGGAAGCCGGCGGCCAGCATCTTGGTGTTATCCATAATGCGGACCATGGCAGTGTTGGGGTCTCCAGAGGTGGTGCCCTGCTTGTGGGAGTCGTGGCACACCGCGCAGGTCTGGGGCTGGACGGTGTCCCCGGTGAGCCCGAGGGCCCTCATCTCTTCCGCCGTGGCGTTGCCGGTCAGCTTGGCGCCGGCTATGCTACCAGAGTAGTACTGGATGCCCGAGGCGGTCCAGGTGATGCTGACCGCAAGTGTGCCTGTGACCGGGCTGACCGCGTTGAAGCTGGCCGCCGTGACCGTCCCGGCACCGGCCGTGGTGGTCCACTTGCCCAGCACCCCCGTTGTGCTGTTGGTGAAGGTGACCGTGTTGGTAGCCGTGAAAGGTGACGTCGTCACGGTGGCGGTGGCGGTTGCGGCCTTGCCCTGGAGGGGCTTTGCCATATCGTCCTGTGCTATCCATGCCAGGAATCCCTGGCCGGTGTGGCAGCGAGCGCAGTTTGTTGACGTGGACCTGGCGGTGGCCGCCTCAAAGTTGCTGTGGCCGCTCTCCTCCCACTGCTGGAAGCGGCTGTGCCGCAGGGGCTCCCCATGGCAGCTGGCGCAGACGTCCGAGGAGAGGCTCACCCGGGCAGCGCCCTGGGTATGAGCCGGGCTCTGCTGCGGGCCGTGGCAGCTCTCGCACTGGATATTGGCCAGTTGGGCCGTCTTGGGATACTTGGTCAGCAGGGCCGTCCATGAGCCAATGTCTCCGTGCGGCGGGACCTGCCAGCCTTCTGCGGCGACGGCCTCATCAAAACCGTTGTTTTTCACATCGGGGTTGTATCCCACGGTGTGACAGGAGGCACAGTTCGTGCTCCAGTGGCCCGCAGGGTTGTCTATGTTCTGCGTGAATATTTCTGCGTGCCCCGAATTCTTCCAGTCCTTGAACTGGTCCTTGGCTATCTTGTCGTTGTGGCAGGTTGTGCAGGCCGCCGCCAGGGGCCGCCCATTGGCATCCTGCCCGCTGATGGCCCCTACCCAGTTGCCGGCGGAGATGTTAATAGTGGCCCCGCCGTTCTTCTCGGTCAGGGTATATTTCCCCGGGACGTCGGGGGTGAAGTAGGGGTTAGCCTCGGACAGCGAGTCCGGGGCCGCCTTGGAGCCGGCCGGGGCCGTCAGGCTCCAGGCGTAGGCCAGCTGAGCCTTGCCGTGGACCAGGACTGGCACTCCTACGGCTACATTCTCAAGGCCGGGGTTCACTACCCATGGGAGGGTCACTGCCACATTCACCGTGGCACTATAGCTTCCGCTGCCGGAGGTAGCCGTGACTTTGAAGGTGGCCGTCCGTGCAGCTGTCAGGGCATGGGGGTTGATGGCCTGGACTTCCCATCGGTCCGGGGTCTCGAGGTTCTTGAAAAGCTCGGCCTTGTAGGCCGCCAGGTCGCCCATGGTTACCACGGCGGTCGCTTTATCGGCGTCCCTGATGGTGAGCGGCACCCCGGCGGTCTGGGTCCACTTGTAGGCTGTTACCTGGGAGCCGTCCAGGGGCTGCGCCCTGGCCGCCAGGGTCACCGTCGCACCGGGGGAGCTTGTCTGGTTTGCCCCGGCGCTGACCGCTACCGGGCTGACGGGCTTCAGGGCCACATCCTTAGTAACTGTCTGCCCCGCCACCAGCGAGACTGCCATCGTGGCGGCGGTGAAGTTGTCTCCCTTGGCGGCAAGGGTGTAGGTACCTATAGGGAGGGTAGCCGAGTACTTGCCGTTGTCGTCAGTCTTGATGCTGATGCCGCTGATGGCCGGGTCCGGGGTGAAAACAACCCCGGCTACACCCTTGCCGGTCAAGCTGTTGGTCACTGTTCCGGCAACCGTAGCGGTGCTGATTCCCGGCGCGCCGGACGGCCCCGCCGGCCCGACAGGTCCGGAGGAACCCGGGAGCCCGGACGGTCCCGCCGGCCCGAGAGCGCCGGCCGGCCCTGGGGACCCAGCCGGGGCCATAGCCCCCAGCCGCCCGCCACTGACCAGCGAGAGCCCGCGATCGGCGACCAGAAGAAGCACAACTACCGCAAACACGCTTAGAAATAGCCTGCTAACTTTCACCGTCACCTCTCCTTACGAGTTAGAGCTAGAAGTTACCATAGGTTAATTATAGTAGCAATTCATCACAATGTCATGGCAATATTTGTAGTCCTTTAGGACTACTTTTCCCTGAAAGGGCCTAGTCCTTTGGGACTAGCCGATGGCGGTTTGGGTGGGGGGAAGGGCAAGTATCATCGGCCCGATTTCCATTGTGGAATGGGCGGTGGTTCGTTGTCCTGGCCAGTCAAAAATAGTAACATTGGGCGAAGAAGAGGGGTCTGTGGTGGCCCGCTTCTGGAAATAGATGTCCGGGGGCAGATAATCTGCCTGCTCTATCCTGCAAAGAGGGCAGGTCAGGGCCGGGAGATGGGGGGATAGTTGGCACAGATCAGCCCGCAAGTGATGTTTCTGGTTTTCTTTGTCTATGGGCTGGCCTGGTTTGTTATGGGCCTGGCGGTGGCCCTGGAGTCCCGCCGCACTACCGCCCTGCCCCTGGCCTCCAGCCTGAAGTACCTGGCTGCTTTTGGCATCGTGCACGCCGCGGTGGAGTGGCTGGACATGGGGCTGCTGGTCTGGGACCCCGGGGCGGCGGCCTTCTCCTGGCGGGTGGGAAGGACCCTGGCCATGGCTGTGTCAACCCTTTTCCTGGCCCTTTTTGGGGCGAGCCTGATTTCGGTCAACACCGGGGGCTATCGCTGGCTGAGGTGGATGTCCCTGGGGCTCTTTGGGATATGGCTCCTGGCAGTGGTCCCGCGCCATCCAGGAGCGCCAGGGGCCTTCCTTGGCCTGGAGGAGGGATGGCTGGGAAGTGCTGATATCCTGGCCCGCTATCTCCTCTATCTACCGGGTTGTCTCTTGGCGGGGCTGGCGTTGGCTGGACAGAGGAGGTGGTTCCGCCGCCATGGCTATTTCCGGGGGGCCCGGGACAGCCTTGTGGTGGCGGGGGCCTTTTTCTTCAACGCCATTGTCGCCGGCCTCATTGTCCCTCAAGGGCACTATTTTCCAGCATCGGTCCTTAACTACGACTCCTTCTTCCAGTGGGTCCGGATGCCCCCTCAGGTCTTCCGGGCCCTCTCGGCGCTGGTTATCGCCTTCTTCCTGGTGCGGGTGCTCAACGTCTTTGAGATGGAAAGACAGCGCCAACTGGAGAAGGCTAACCGGGAGCGCCTGGAGTTCCAGGAGAAAGCCCGCTCCCAGCTGGAGAAGTGGATTCATAAGCTGGAGACCAAGACCCGGGAGCTGATGTCCCTGGTGAGGGCGTCGGAGGCCCTGGTCTCCACGGCCGGGCCCGAGACCCTGTTGTATTCGGTGGTGGCCACCGCTGCGCAGACCTTTGGCGCCGATGTGGCTGTGTTGTTCCTCTGGGATGCCCCCAGCGGGAGGCTAAGGGCCAGGGCTGCCACCGGGTACGACCTCCGGCCCCTTTCCCTGGTAGCCCTTCGGCCGGGGGAGGGGATTGCGGGCCAGGTATTCCAGACGGGGGAGGCCGCATATTCCAGCAATCCTGCCGATGTGGACGGGTTGCTCGGCAACCTGTCCGCTGAGAACCGGCGCCTCCTCCTGGAGGCCAGGGGCGGCCTGGAGCCCCGGGCCTTTCTCTGTGTTCCCCTGGAGACGCGGGGCCAGGTCCTCGGCAGCCTGCTTCTCGTAACCTTCCGGGAGGGGGTAGCCTTTTCCTCGTCCAACCTGGAGCTGGCCCGTATCTTCTCCAGGCTGGCCTCTGCCCTCCTGGAGAAGCTGAGGCTGCTTCAGGAGGCCAGCCAGGCCGAGGCCCTGCGCCGGGCCGACCAGTTGAGAACCGAGTTCCTGGCCAACATATCCCACGAGCTTCAGACCCCCCTGGCCTCCCTGAAGGCCTCCCTGGACTTCCTCGCCCCTGCCCTCGGCGGCCAGGCCCTGGAGGCTCAGGCTATGCTGGTGGAGAACGCTCGGCGCAGCACGGAACGCCTTCAGAAACTGGTCAGCGACCTGCTTGATGTGACCCGGCTCCAGAACCTCCGGTTGAAGCTGGAGCGGGATATACTGGACCTGAGAGGAGTCATGGAGCAGGCGGTGGAGAACCTCGCGCCGCTGATGGCGCAGAAAGGTCAGGAGCTGAAGCTCTCCATCCCCAACGGTTCCCTTCTGGTCCTGGGGGACCACCGCCGCATAGAGCAGGTCCTGGGCAACCTCCTCGTGAACGCCCACCAGTACACCCCTGAAGGGGGACGCGTTACCCTTAGCGCCCTGGAGCGGGGCGATAAGATAGTGATTTCCGTGGCGGATACCGGGCCGGGCATCCCCCCGGCCGAGAGGGACCAGCTCTTTGAGCGGTTTTACAGGGGCCCCTCCGGCCAGCGCCCTTCCGGGCTGGGGCTGGGGCTGGCCATCGCCAAGGGGATAGTGGAACTACATGGAGGTAAGATATGGGTAGAGAGCGAGCCGGGAGAAGGCAGCGTGTTCAGTTTCTCCTTGCCCAGGGCGCATTCCGATGAAGATTCTCATCATTGACGACAACCCCGACCTGGTGCAGGCCCTGAAGCTGGGCTTCAAGCTTCAGTGGCCGGAGTCCCAGGTGACGGCTGCTGGCGATGGGGAGAGGGCCCTGGTGGTTTTCTCCGAGGAAAGCCCCGACATCGTTCTCCTGGATATAGCCATGCCCGGCATGAACGGCTTTGAGGTGCTGCGGCGTCTCCGCCAGGTCTCCGATGTGCCCGTGGTCATGCTCACGGTAAAGGGGGACGAGCAGGACAAGGTCAGGGCCCTGGAGCTGGGGGCCGACGACTATGTCACCAAGCCCTTCGGCTCCCTGGAGCTCATGGCCCGCATCAAGGCTGTCCTGCGCCGGGTGGCGGTGCCCCTCCCCGAGGCAACCGCACTTCCCTTCGCCGGCGGGGACCTGACTATTGACTACGCCACTCGCATCGTAACCGTCCGCGGCAAGCCGGTGAAGCTGACCCCCACCGAATACAAGCTTCTGTGCGCCCTGGCCCGTTACCCTAACCAGGTCCTCTCCCACCCCACCCTCCTGGTCCGGGTCTGGGGGAGCGAGTACCGGGGGGAGAGCGACTTCCTCAAGGTCTATATCAAGCGCCTTCGGGACAAGATAGAGGAGGACTCCTCTTCTCCCCGCTATATCCTCACCGAGTGGGGCCAGGGCTACAGGCTGTCCGTCCCCTAGTCCCCCTCTACCCCCTGTAACTAATTGGAACTCTATCTTTACTGACTTATTAACCACTTCCCCCTTATACTGACTGTAGTGAATAATTTCACATTAGTTGAGCGGCTGAGAGAGGGATGAGCGATGATAATCTGCAATAACGGTGATGACGTCCTGGAGTTTGAAGCCCTGGAGGATGAGGATGTGGAAGAGGACGAAGGCCTGCCATTGCAGGGGGAGCGCACCAGAGCCGGCGGGGCGGTGACAGGCAGGGGGGTTGAAGTGGAATGGCAGGTCCCGGCCGCAGTCTCTGCGTTTGGAGACCTCCTGGAGGAGACCAGCGGTGTGGACACCAATGTGTGCTACCAGTGCCGGAAGTGTGTTAGCGGGTGTCCGGTGGCCTATGCCATGGACTATACCCCTGTCCAGCTTCTCCATGCCGTCCGGCTGGGGCTGAAGGACCTGGTCCTGGGCAGCGCCACCATCTGGCTCTGCGCCTCCTGCGAGACCTGCGTCACCCGTTGCCCGCAGAATGTGGACATAGTCAAGGCCATGGACTCTCTCCGGGTCATGGCCCTGCGCAGCGGGGTCAAGTCGGCGGTGCCCGAGGTGGCCGGGTTCTACCGCTCCTCCCTCCAGAATATCCGCCTCTTCGGCCGGATGTATGAGCTGGGGCTGATTGCCCAGTTGAAGCTGTCCACCCGCCAGTTCGCTAAAGACCTGGACTTGGGGGCACAGATGATGAAGAAGGGGAAGCTAAAGCTGCTGCCGGAGTTTGCCAGCCTGGGCGCTGCCCGGAGGGTCGTCTCCCGGGCCAGTAAGCTGGAGGGAAAGTGAAATACGCCTACTATCCGGGCTGTTCCCTCCACTCCACGGGCAAGGAATACGATGCCTCCCTACGGGCGGTATGCCTGAGGCTGGGCATTGAGCTGGTCGAGGTTAAGGGCTGGGTCTGCTGTGGCTCCGCAGCGGCCCATGCGGCTTCCCGGCGCCTGGCCGTGGCCCTGCCCCTGAAGAATCTGGCCCAGGTGGAGAGGCAGGGGCTGGAGGAGGTGCTGGTCCCCTGCGCGGCCTGTTTCTCCCGGTTCAAATTCGCCTGGCACGAAATAGAGGGCCAGCCGGAGCTGCGCCGGGAGATGGAGGATGTGGTGGAGCACCACTTCGGGGACGGGCTCCGTATTCTCCATCCCCTGGAGGTCATGGCCCGCGACGAGCATCTGGCCCAGCTAGCCTCCCTTAAGGGCCCAAGCCTGGCCGGGCTGCGGGTCGTCTGCTACTACGGGTGCCTCCTCACCCGTCCTCCCGAGGTAACCCACTTTGACGATGCTGAATACCCCCAGAGCATGGACCGGTTGCTGTCGGCCCTGGGGGCCTCGGTCCTGGACTGGGGCTACAGGACTGACTGCTGCGGCGCTTCTTTCTCCCTTACCAGGACGGACATTGTGCGCAAGTTGAGCCACGATATCCTGGAAGGGGCCAGGGAGGTGGGTGCCGAGGCTATCGCTACGGCCTGTCCCCTGTGCCAGCTGAACCTGGACTCCCGCCAGAGGGAGATTGAGGCCGAGTACGGCACCAGGTACAACCTGCCCATCTACTATTTCACCCAGCTAATGGGCCTGGCCTTGGGGGTGCCCAGCCGGGAGCTGATGCTGGGGAGGCACTTTGTGGATGCCCGGAGGGCCCCGGAGAAGGTGGTGATGCCATGACAAACAACAGAAAGACGGGCTCAGTGCTGGTGGTGGGGGGTGGTATCGCCGGGATGCAGGCTTCCCTGGACCTGGCTGAGTCCGGGTTCAAAGTCTATATGGTGGAGAGCAGTCCCGCCATCGGGGGAAGGATGGCCCAGCTGGACAAGACCTTCCCCACCAACGACTGCGCCATGTGCACCCTGGCCCCCAGGATGGTGGATGTGGGCGGCCACATTAACATTGAAAAGCTGACCTATTCCGAGGTCGTGGGCATAAAGGGGGAGCCGGGCCACTTCCGGGTCAGCGTGAAGAAGAAGGCGCGCTCTGTTGATGCCGAGAAATGCACCGGTTGCGGCGAATGCACCCTCAAATGCCCTGTCCTAAAAGCCAAATCGCCGGTGGTGCTTTCAGAGTACGATGCCGGGCTCGTCCGGCGGGGTTCCATCTACATCCCCTTCGCCCAGGCGATACCAAAGGTAGCAGTTATTGACCGCGATTCCTGCCCCTATTTCCAGCAGGGTCGTTGCAGGGCATGCGAGAAGATCTGCCAGGCGAAAGCGATAGATTTTGACCAGAAAGACGAGGTAGTGGACCTTGAGGTGGGGGCGGTGGTGCTGGCGGCCGGCTATGAGATAGGCGACCCGGAGCTGAAGAAGGAGCTGGGCTATGGCCGCTTTGCTAATGTGGTCTCCAGCCTCCAGTTCGAGCGGATGCTCTCCGCCAGCGGGCCCTCCACAGGCACAGTGCTGCGTGCTTCTGACCAGAAGCCGCCCAAGAAGATAGCCTTCATCCAGTGCGTGGGCTCCCGGGAGATAGACCACAACTACTGTTCCTCCTTCTGCTGCATGTATGCCACCAAGGAGTCCATCATCGTCAGGGAGCACGCCACCGAGACCGAATGCACCATCTTCTACATTGACCTGCGGGCCTTCGGCAAGGGATATGAGGCCTATTACCAGAGGGCCAAAGAGCTGGGCGTGCGCTATATCCGCTGCCGTCCTTCCTCGGTGAGAGAAGTGCCGGGGACCAGGAACCTGGTGCTCCGCTTTGAGAAGGAGGATGGCTCCCTAACCGCGGAGGAGTTTGACCTGGTGGTCCTCTCGGTGGGGGTGAGGCCCGCGCCCAAGGCGAAGGGGCTGGCGGAGATTTTTGGGGTGGAGCTGGACAGCCACGGCTTTGTCCGGACCCACGATATGGCCCCCGTGGAGACCTCCATGCCGGGGGTCTATGCGGCGGGGGTGCTCTCCGGCCCCAAGGACATACCCGAGAGTGTGATGGAGGCCTCGGCGGCGGCCTCCCGGGCCATGGCCCTTCTGGCCGAGGCCAGGGGCACCCTGGTCGGGGAGAAGCGCTATCCGCCCGAAAGGGATGTTTCGGGGCAGGAGCCCCGCATTGGCGTCTTCGTCTGCCATTGCGGGAAGAACATCTCGGGCGTAGTCAAGGTGGCCGAGGTGGTGGAACATGCCCGCACCCTGGCTAATGTGGTCTATGCCGAGGACAACCTCTATATCTGCTCCACCGATAGCTGTGAGCGCATCAAGCAAAAGGTCCAGGAGCAGGACCTCAACCGGGTCATTGTGGCCTCCTGCACCCCCAGGACCCACGAGCCCCTTTTCCGGGACACCGTCCGGCAGGCGGGCCTCAACCCCTACCTGTTTGAGATGGCCAATATCCGGGACCAGTGCTCCTGGGTGCATATGCACGAGCCGGAAAAGGCCACCAGGAAGGCAAAGGACCTGGTGAGGATGGCCGTTGCCAAGGCCAGGCTCTTGGAGCCGCTTTATTCATCCTATGTCCAGGTGAACCCCCGGGCCCTGGTGCTGGGTGGGGGGCTGGCAGGAATGACCGCCGCCCTGGAGCTGGCAGGGCAGGGCTTTGAGACCTACCTGCTGGAGAAAAGCCCGGTCCTGGGCGGAAACCTGCGGCGGGTCAGGTTCCTCCCCGACGGCACAGACGCCCAGGAGAAGCTGGCTTCCCTGGTGGCCCAGGTCACTGGCCACCCTCTACTGCATGTCTATACCAACGCCGAGGTGGTTGACTTTGAAGGCTCTGCGGGGAACTTCAAGACCAGGTTCACCTCCAGCGGGGAGCCCCATGAGATTGAACACGGGGCCGTCATCGTCGCCACCGGAGCCCAGGAGTACCGGCCATCGGAGTATCTCTACGGCCAGCACCCGGGGGTGATAACCCAGCTGGAGCTGGAGGAAAGGCTGGCCAGAGGGGACTTCAAGGCAAGGTCGGTGGCGATGCTCCAGTGTGTTGGCTCCTGTGAGCAGGTCCACGGCTACTGCAGCCGCCTCTGCTGCGCCCAGGCGGTCAAAAATGCCCTCGTAATAAAGGAGAAGAGCCCGGGTACCAGCGTTTTCGTCCTCCACCGGGACATGCGGACTTACGGGTTCCATGAAGCCCGCTATGGAGAGGCCAGGGAGAAAGGGGTCCGGTTCCTCCGCCTGGCCGAGGGCGATAGGCCACAGGTCTTGCCCGTCAATGGCCGGGTGAAGGTCTCGCTGCTGGATGACATACTGAAGGCGAAGTTGAGCATTGAGGCCGACCTCCTGGTCCTTTCCACAGGCATTGCCCCCGGGGAAGGCAACAAGGACATAGCCCAGAAGCTGAAGGTCCCCCTCACCCAGGATGGCTTCTTCCTGGAAGCCCACATGAAGCTGAGGCCTGTGGACTTCGCCACCGACGGCATCTTCCTCTGCGGGCTGGCCCATAGCCCCAAGACTGCTTCCGAGAGCATTGTCCAGGCCTCGGCGGCCGCCGCCAGGGCGGCTACCGTCCTGTCCAAACCGCGCATCCAACTGGAGGCGGCCATCTCGCAGGTGTTGGACGAGAACTGCGATGGCTGTGCCTACTGCGTTGAGCCCTGCCCCTACCACGCCATCACCCTCATGGAATATGCGAAGGACGGGGGCTCCAAGAAAACGGTGGATGCCGACCCGGCCAAGTGCCGGGGCTGTGGGGTGTGCCAGGCCACCTGCCCCAAGAGGGGCATCCTCGTCCGCAACTTCCGGCCGGACCAGCTCTCCGCCATGGTAGAAGCGGCCCTGGCAGGATAGGGAGGCGCAATGACAGAAAACGGCTATGAACCCCTCATCATCGCCTTCTGCTGTAACTGGTGTTCCTACGCCGGGGCAGACCTGGCGGGTGTTTCCAGGCTCCAGTACCCGACCAACCTCCGAATTATCCGGGTGATGTGCTCGGGCATGGTCCATCCCAATCTGGTAATGGACGCCCTGACCAAGGGGGCTGACGGCGTCCTCATCTGTGGCTGCCACCCCGGCGACTGCCATTACCTGGAGGGGAACCTGAGGGCCCAGGCCCGGTCGGATGCCATCAAGCTCATGCTCCAGGACTTCGGCATTGAGGAGGACCGGTTCCGGCTGGAATGGGTCTCGGCCTCCGAAGGCCCCCGTTTCGCCCAAGTGGCAACGGATATGGTGGAAAAAGTGAAGAAGCTGGGGCCCAGCCCCTACAGGGCAGGGTGAGGGGCACCGTGGAGCTTTCGCGCCGCTTTGGGGGCAAGAAGTTCATGTGGGACGGGAACACCCACTCCACCGAGGAGCAGGCCCGGCAGAAGACCCGGGAGTACCAGGAAAGGGGCTTCCAGGTGGAGCTGGTGGCGGAGCACGACAGCGATGACAGGTTCTACCTCTTCACCCGGCGGGAAGTCAAGGAAATTGTGGTAGAAGGAAAACCTTAGTGAAAGGAGGAGCAACTATATGGTAAGGGTGGCTTCGGAATGGCTGGCAACCTGCGGTGGCTGCGAGATAACCATCCTGGATATCGGTGAGCCCCTACTGGACCTCCTGCCCAAGCTCCAGTTCGTCCACATGCCCGTAATCATGGACCACAAGTACTACGGGCAGACTGGGGAAATGGAGTTTAATATCCCCGAGGCCGATGTCGGCCTCATCAGCGGGAGCATCCGCAATGAGGAGAATGCCAAGGTGGCCCAGGAGATGAGGAAGAAGTGCAAGACCCTTGTTGCCGTGGGCTCCTGCGCCAATTTCGGCGGCATCCCGGCCCTGGCCAACATGTTTACACTGCAGGATATGTTGGATACGGTCTACCGGAAGACCAGGACCACCGTCCCCGCCGACAACCCTTCTATGGACATCACCCCTCTAGGGGACCGGGTATATTCAGTAAGCGAGGTGGTCAAGGTTGACCTGGGGCTGCCCGGGTGCCCCACCACCCCGGAGCTCATAGCACAGGCCATAGTCGCCCTGCTGGAGGGAAAGCCCTTCAGCCTGGTGGAGAGGAGCGTCTGCGATGACTGCCCCACCAGGAGGGAGAAGAAGGCGGTCTCCTCCCTGAAGAGGCCCCTGGACAGGGTGGAATTCGCCCCGGGCCAGAAGTATGAGGATGTCCGCTGCTTCATGGAACAGGGCTATCTCTGCCTGGGCCCGGCCACCAGGACGGGCTGTGGCGGGACGGACAAGGTGCCCCGCTGTATCCGGGCCTATACGTCCTGCCGGGGTTGCTTTGGCCCCATTCGGGCCGGGGCCAATCCCATGGTGGACATGATGGGGGCCCTCTCCTCTGTTGGCCTTGACCCCAGGCAGATAGAAGACAGGATGGCTACCTTCAACCGCTTCGTGGGCGTGGTGGGCCGCTTGCGGCCCGTTGCGGTGCGGTAGAGAGGAGGCGAGATGAAGCAGATTATTCTGCAGCCGGTAACCCGCATTGAGGGGCATGCCAAGGTAACCATTCAGCTGGATGACCAGGGGAATGTGGCCGATACCCGGGTCAACGTGGTGGAGTTGAGGGGGTTTGAGAAGTTCTGTGTGGGGAGACCCGTGGAGGAGCTACCCCGCATTGTCCCCCGCATCTGCGGGGTCTGCCCCTGGGCCCATCACCTGGCCTCCTCCAAGGCCTGCGATGCTGTCTTCGGGGTGGAGATTCCTCCCGTGGCCAAGAAGCTCCGGGAGCTGGCCTATATGGGCCACTTTATCCACAGCCATGTCCTCCATTTCTTCGTCCTCTCCGGGCCAGACTTCGTCATGGGGCCTGGTGCCGACTACACGGTGAGGAACGTCATAGGCATCGCCCAGAAGGTCCCCGATATAGCCAGGCAGGTCCTGCGCACTCGCTTCCTGGGCCAGATGATGACCCAAATACTTGGGGGCAAGGCCATCCACCCCGATGTCTCCGTCCCCGGGGGCTGGAGCAAACCCGTTACCAAAGAGGAAGTGGTCAAGCTCAAGGAGATGGCCAAGGAATGCCTGGACTTTGCTACCTTCGCAATGAACTTCGCCAAGAAAGATATCTTTCCCCAATACCTGGAGGTGGTGAAGTCCTACGCTCCTATCTCCACCGGCTTCCTTGGGATGGTCCAGGATGGGGCGCTGAACCTCTATGATGGCAACCTGCGGATGATGACGGCCGATGGCAAGTACGAGGATTTCCCCGGAGAGAGATACATGGACCACATCGCCGAGCACGTAGAGCCCTGGACCTATCTGAAATTCCCCTATTTGAAGAAGGCGGGCGGCTTCTCCATGGCCCTGGATAAGCCGGTGGGCATCTACCGCACCAATTCGCTGGCCAGGATAAATGTGGTTGACCGGATACCCACTCCCCAGGCCCAGGCGGAGCTGGAGGAGTTCCGGAAGAACTTCGGCAGACCCGCCCAGCTCACCCTCCTTTATCACTGGGCCCGGTTAATTGAGCTGCTCTATGCGGCGGAGAGGGCTGTGGAGCTTCTGGCCGACCCCGGGATAACCGACCCCAACACCAGGAAGGCGGTAACCCCCAGGGCGGCTCGGGGGGTGGGGGTAGTGGAAGCACCCCGGGGCACCCTCATCCACGATTACGAGACCGACGAGAAGGGCCTGGTGAAGGACGTCAACATCATCGTAGGCACCACCCACAACAATGCCGCCATAAACATGTCGGTGAAGAAGGCCGCCCAGGACGTCATCAAGAATGGGAAATACGACCAGGGGCTGCTGAACCTGGTGGAGATGGCCATCCGGGCCTACGACCCCTGCCTCTCCTGTGCCACCCACGAGCTGGACGGCCGTATTCCGGTAAGAGTGAACATAGTGAATCATGCTGGCGAAATTGTGGCTAACCTGGTAGATTAGAGGAGCCGGGGGTGATGGGTTGGCAGATGCTGGCTATGTCCCTGAATATTGTCGCAAGGACACTCTCGTCCTGGGGTGCGGCAATGTCCTCCTGGGGGATGACGGGTTCGGGCCCCAGGTAATAGCCTATCTTCAGAGCCATTACCCCCTTCCGGAAGATGTTGCCCTGCTGGATGTCGGCACGGGGGTCCAGGGGGTGCTCCTGGACCTGGCCCTCTCCCAGCAGAAGCCCAGGAGGCTGGTCTTGGTGGACGTCCTGGATAGAGGCCAGCCTCCCGGGACCATCGCTACCCTCCGTGTAGACAGCCTTCCCCCGGGGAGGGGTGGGGATTTCCTCCCACATCTGAGCCCCACCTCCAGTCTCCTGCGGGAGCTGGAAAAGCTGGCCGGGGTGGAGGTGGTCCTGCTCACCGTTCAGTCCCCAGGGCTTCCCCAAGAGGTGCATCCGGGTCTGTCGGCACCAGTGCTGGAGGCGGTGCCCCGGGCCTGTGAGCTTATTGCCAGGAGCTTTTTCTCCCATGCATGAGGGTTCTATCGCCGAGGAGCTGGTGGAGGAGGCCGTGGCCCGGGCCATGGACACGGGCATCACGCGCATAACCCGGGTGAGGGTGAGATTGGGGGCGGAGGGCCATGTCACAGGGGAAGCCCTCAGCTCCTGGTTTGACCTGGCGAAGGCCGGCACCATAGCCGGGGAAGCGGTGCTGGAGATTGAGCAGGCAGAGGGAAAGGATATTGTCCTGATGTCCCTGGAGGGTGTGGCGCCCGATGCCCCGGAGCATAGCTGACCTGGAGTTGACCAGGGCCAGGGTCCTGGTGCGGGGGGTGGTCCAGGGGGTGGGTTTCCGCCCCTTCGTCCACCGCCTGGCCCACGAACACGGCCTGAAGGGATGGGTGCTCAACTCCACGGAAGGGGTGGTCATCGAGGTGGAAGGCCCCTCCCAGAAGCTGGAGGCCTTTCTCCGGGACCTGGAGGGGAAGCCGCCCCCCAGGGCGGTGGTGGAGAAGGTGGAGGCTAGTTTTCTACCCCCCCTGGGCTATACTTCCTTTACCATTGAGGCCAGCCTCCAGGCCGCCGATGAGTTTGTCCTCATTTCCCCTGACATCTCCATCTGCGCCGACTGCCTGAGGGAGCTCTTCTCCCCCGCCGACCGGCGCTTCCGCTACCCCTTTATCAACTGCACCAACTGCGGGCCCAGGTTTACCATAGTCAAGGATATCCCCTACGACCGCTCCAAGACCACCATGGGGGTCTTCCAGATGTGCCCTGAGTGCCAGAGGGAGTATGACGACCCGGCGGACCGCCGCTTCCACGCCCAGCCTAATGCCTGCCCCTCCTGCGGCCCCCATATCTGGCTGGCGGGAAGGGACGGCTCGGTGCTGGTCGAGGCTGAGGGGGCTATCCAGGAGGCCCGCCGCCTCCTGGCCCGGGGCGCTATCCTGGCGGTGAAGGGGATTGGAGGCTTCCATCTGGCCTGCGATGCCACCAGTGACGCCTCGCTCTCCACCCTCCGGGAGCGAAAGCACCGGGTAAACAAGCCCTTCGCCGTCATGTCCCTGGACCTGGGGGAGGTAGACAAATACTGCTACCTGGGTGAAGGGGAGGGGCAGCTCCTGGGGTCGCCCCAGCGGCCCATCGTCCTCCTTCGCCGTCGGCCCGGCTCCCCCATCTCTGCCCTGGTTGCCCCCAACAACCTCTACCTGGGTGTCATGCTGCCCTACACCCCCCTGCACTACCTGCTCCTGGAGAAGGACCGGGAAGGGGACCTGACGGCCCTGGTGATGACCAGCGGCAATATGAGCGAGGAGCCTATCGCCAGGGACAACCAGGAAGCCCTGGAGCGCCTGGGGGGGCTGGCTGACGCCTTCCTGCTCCATGACCGGGATATCCACGTGCGCTGCGATGACTCGGTGACCCGGCTCTTTGAGGGCAGAGAGTCCCTGCTGCGCCGTTCCCGGGGCTATGCCCCCTTCCCGGTGCGCCTTCCCTTTGAGGTAGGGCCGGGGCTGGCCTGCGGGGCCCACCTCAAGAACACCTTCTGCCTCACCCGGGACAACTACGCTTTCCTCAGCCACCATATCGGCGACCTAGAGAACCTGGAGACCCTGGCCTCCTTTGAGAGCGGGATTGAGCACTTCAAGGGCCTCTTCCGGGTTGAGCCCCAGGTGGTGGCCTATGACCTCCACCCGGAGTATCTGTCCACCCGGTACGCCCTGGAGCTGAAGGGGAAGCGACCTGATGGGATGGCCTTCATCCCGGTGCAGCACCACCACGCCCATGTGGCCAGTTGCCTGGCGGAGAACGGCCTTTCCGGCCCGGCCATCGGCGTAGCCTTTGACGGCACCGGCTACGGGGAGGACGGTCAGGTATGGGGTGGCGAGTTTCTGGTAGCGGACTACTGCGGTTTCGAGCGGGCGGCCCACCTCCGCTACCTGCCCCTGCCCGGGGGGGAGATGGCCATCCGAAAACCCTATCGCATGGCCCTGAGCTACCTGGGCCATCTGCCAGGAGACCTGGTGGGGGACCTGGCCCTTCTGAAACGGGTCAGTCCGGTGGAGCAGGCCGTGGTGGAAAAGCAGGTGAAAGAGAGGTTTAACTCCCCCATGACCTCCAGCATGGGCCGGCTCTTTGATGCCGTGTCCTCCCTGGTCGGTATCTGTGATGTCATTACCTACGAAGGACAGGCGGCCATGGAGCTGGAGATGGCCGCCGATGAGGCGCTGGAGGAAGGCTACCCCTGGCCCGTGGAGGCCGGGGGGTCCCCCCTGGTCCTGGACTGGGCCTATCCCCTTGAGGGGGTCATCTCAGACCTGAAGGCCGGGGTTCCGGTGCCGGTTATCTCTGCCCGGTTCCATGATTCTGTGGCCGGGATGGTGGCCCGGACCTGCTCCGTCATCCGGGAGAGGACGGGGCTGGAGCAGGTGGTCCTGAGCGGGGGCGTCTTCCAGAACATTTTCCTCCTGGAGCGGGCCCTCCGCCATCTGCGCCGCCAGGGGTTTGAACCCTTCATCCACCACCAGGTCCCGCCCAATGATGGGGGCATCGCCCTGGGACAGGCGGTGGTGGCCAGCGCCAAACTCCAGTCCAAGCTCGCAAAGAGGGGAAAGGGGATATATGTGCCTGGCCGTACCGGCTAAGGTTGTCAGCATAGATGGCGAGACCGCCCTGGTGGAACTGGGAGGGCTTACCCGCCAGGCCCGCACCATGCTGGTGCCCAGTGTAAAGGTAGGCGACTATGTCCTGCTCCATGCCGGCTTTGCCATCCAGACCCTGGACGAGGCCGCGGCCCAGGAGACACTGGGGCTTCTGGCCAGGATGGCTGAGGCCGGGGCGGGGGAGGCGTGAGGTTCCTCACCGAGTTCCGCCAGCCCGCCCTTGCGGAGGCTCTGGCGGAGAGGATAAGGAGATGGTCCGGGCCGCCGGTGAGCCTGATGGAGGTATGCGGCACCCATACCGTAGCCATCTTCCGCCATGGCCTCCGGGGGCTCCTGCCGCCCCAGGTGAGGCTCCTCTCCGGCCCGGGCTGTCCGGTCTGCGTCACCCCCAACAGGGAAATAGACAAGGCCATTGCCCTGGCCAGCAATCCCGGGGTCATCCTGGCCACTTTTGGCGATATGATGAAGGTGCCGGGGAGCTACTCCAGCCTGGCCGAGGCCAAGGCCTCGGGCGCTGACGTGAGGGTGGCCTATTCCCCCATGGAGGCCGTGGAGATAGCCCAGGGGAACCCCAAGAAGGCGGTGGTCTTCTTCGGCGTGGGCTTTGAGACCACCGCGCCCACCACGGCGGCCTCCCTCCTGGAGGCAAAGCGCCTGGGGCTGAGGAACTTCTTCTTCCTCTCCGCCCACAAGCTTGTCCCCCCGGCGTTGATGGCCCTGCTGGAGGCGGGGGAGGTGCGAATAGACGGCCTCATCTGCCCCGGGCATGTGAGCACCATCATCGGCTCCCGGCCCTACGAGTTCATCCCCCGGGACTATGCCATCCCCTGCGTCATCTCCGGCTTTGAGCCCGTGGACATCCTCCAGGCCATTGCCATGCTGCTTGACATGCGGGCGGAGGGGAAGGCCGAGGTGGCCATCCAGTACCGCCGCGCCGTGCGCCCCCAGGGAAACCCCCAGGCCCTGGAGACCATGGCCGGGGCCTTCCAGGTAGGGGGCGCCGAGTGGCGGGGGCTGGGCCCCATCCCTCAGAGCGGGCTTCACTTGCGTGATGGAATGGAGGCCTTTGCTGCCGAGCGGCACCTGGAGATGAAGATAAGGCCGCCCAGGGAGGCAGTTGCCTGCCGCTGCGGCGAGGTCCTCCGGGGGCTCATCAACCCGCCCGAGTGCTCTATTTTTGGCACAGGGTGCACCCCGGAGCATCCGGTGGGGCCGTGTATGGTCTCCACCGAGGGTACCTGCGCCGCCTGGTTCCTCTACAAGCCGGGGGGCTGAGTGCCGCGAGCCCGGGTGCTGCTGGGCCACGGGAGTGGGGGCAAGCTCACCCACCAGCTCATAGAGTCGCTATTCCTGTCCCAGCTGGCCAACCCAATCCTCAAGGCCCTGGACGATTCGGCGGTATTCTCGGTGGATTCCAGAGGCAGGCTCGCTTTCACCACGGACTCCTATGTGGTCCGGCCCCTCTTCTTTCCAGGGGGGGACATCGGTCGGCTGGCCGTCTGCGGCACCGTCAATGACCTGGCCATGGTGGGGGCCACCCCCCTCTATCTGTCGGCGGCCTTCATCCTGGAGGAGGGGCTGCCCCTGGCTGACCTGCGCCGCATCACCGCTTCGCTGAAGGGGGCAGCCCGGGAGGCGGGGGTGAAGATTGTGGCCGGGGATACCAAGGTGGTGGAGCGGGGCAGCGCCGACGGCCTCTTCATCAACACCGCGGGACTGGGCCTGGTGCCTGAGGGAGTGGACATCTCGGGGAGCAACGCCCGGCCGGGCGATGCCGTAATCCTTTCCGGGCCCATCGGCAACCACGGCATCTCGGTGCTGCTGGAGCGGCAGCAGATGGGGTTCGTCAGCACGGTGAAGAGCGATGTAGCCCCCCTGAACCTCCTGGTGGCGGCCATGCTCCAGGCCAGCCCCAATATCCATGCCCTCCGGGACCCCACCCGTGGGGGCCTGGCCACCAGCCTGGTGGAAATGGCCCGCCAGTCCGGCGTGGCTATCCGCATCCACGAGGGGAAGGTCCCCGTAGACGAGGAAGTGGCCGCCGCCTGCGAGATTCTGGGTTATGACCCTCTCTATGTGGCCAACGAGGGGAAGCTCATCGCCCTGGTGGCCCCCCAGGATGCCCCTGGGGTTATCCGGGCCATGAAGAAATCCCCCTACGGCCGGCAGGCCACTATCATCGGCGAGGTCCTGGCCGAGCCCCGGGGAAAGGTCCTCATGGCTACCCGGGTGGGCGGCACCCGGATAGTGGACATGCTGAGCGGGGAACAGTTCCCCCGCATCTGCTAGAGTTCACGCCGAAATTCGCCCCAGGGGGAGTTCAGAGGGGGTTTGACCCCCTCGGGGCACCCGCTACAGCGGGTCGGGGGTCTGGGGGTGTCCCCCAGATAATCTATCTTCCCCCTCTCCTTGCAGGAGAGGGGGTCAGCGGGTGAGGTATAGGCCCCTTGGCTGGCGGGTTCTGCTACAATGCTCCTGAGGAGGAGCCATGATACGGTATGAAAGGCATGTAGCTCAAGCGGAGCTTCTGAGCCCCCTCAAAAATTTTGAGCCCGATTCCCAGCCTATTGAGCACCGGGTGGACCCCCTTATGGGCTTCACCTCGGTGGTGAGGACGGGCAGGAAGTTCTGGCAGGCCCTCTACAATACCGATGAGAAGCTCCTCAAGGAGCTGGTGGAGGGCTCCCGGGGGCGGTGTTTCTTCTGCCCGGAGAAGGTGGCCTCCGCCACCCCCCTCTTCCCCAAGGACTTCATCCCTGAGGGCCGGCTGGTGCTGGGGGAGGCGGTGGTCTTCCCCAACCTCTTCGCCCACAAGGAGTTCAGCGCCATCGCCGTCTTTACCCGGGACCACTACCTCCCCCTGGACGGCTTCACCCCGGGGGTGCTCCTGGGCGGCTTCCGTGCCGCCATGGCATACATCCGGCGGGTCCATGAGAAATACCGGGCCAGGTATGCCGAGATAGGCTGGAACTACCTCTTCACCGGAGGGGCCAGCATTATCCACCCCCACCTCCAGGTCATCGTTTCCCACCAGCCCTATTACCTTATCAAGGAGATGGACTGGCGGGCCAGGAAGCACCTGGAGGAATACGGGGTGAGCTTCTGGGAGGAATACCTGAAGGAGGAAAAGAGAGAGGGGAAGCGCTATCTGGGGGCGATAGGCAATACGGAGTGGTTCTGCCCCTTCGCCCCCACCCGCGAGGACGAGGTGAACGCCGTAGTCCGGGGGAGGTCCAATTTTCTTGAGCTAAGAGACGCTGACTGGGAGGCCCTGGCCGAGGGCCTGGCCCGGGCCCTGCGCTACTACCGGGAAAAGGGCCTGTCCAGCGTAAACATGGCGTTATACTCCGGCCCCCTGGGGGAGAGGAGCCCCCATCTGTGGGCGGGGCTGAAGCTCGTCTCCCGGACCTCCGCCCAGGCCACCCCCGTCAACGATGTCTGGTACTCCAGCAACCTGCTCCTTGACGGCTTCGTCACCGACCCCCCCGAAGATTTGGCCAGAGAGATAAGGAAATACTTTTGACTCACGGACCAACCAACCTCTTCACTTCTCTCCTGCGCTACTGTGGAGAGCAGAAAGAGCATTTTGTTGGCGAAGCCTTTGTTCTGGTCTTGAATAGTCTCCTCAGCAGCGACCGCAAGATAGCCGTTGAGATTCTAGGCGACCTTTGCGGGACTGACACGTTTGGCTGGCATGAATCTGATGACATTGTAATTCGTGCCCAAGGTTATGCGGGAGACGCCGGGACCCCTGACATTACCATTGGCTCCCGTGACAAGAAGGTGTATGTTGAGGTGAAGGTAGAAGCCCCCGTAGACGGCGAGCAACTCCACAAGTATAGGCGGTCTCTGGAGTCGTTCGGGGTGAGGCAGCGCCAGCTGGTGTTGCTCACCAAGCTGCCCGCTGAACTGCCGCCTGGGCTGGAGAAGGATGTAAAGAAGGTCTACTGGCATGAAGTTCGCCAGTGGCTTTCGAAGCGGGAGGCAGCAGTAACCGACAGAATTAGCCGGTACCTGTTAAACTCCTTTGCAGCATTTCTAACAGAAGGAGGCATTTCCATGGAAAGAGTGGATGGGGACTACCGCATGCTGAAGTATGCTCTGCCCAGTTGCGCAATCTTGTAGATGTATTGGAAACAGTGAAGAAAGGGGTCAACGGTTCATCCATTACTGTTGGACGATGGTGGGCCGGTTTCCTTTGTAGGTCCGGAAAGCCAGAAAAGGAATTGTGGTTTGGGGTGGACTTTGATGAACCATTTGTATTCCCTACTATTTCATTTCATGTCCTCAAGCCAATCTCCTTTGACTTAGACAAGCTAGAAAAAGCTCTGAAAGGGATGCGGCATCCGTTCCACAGACGGGAAGGAGACCTGACCAGAAAGGCTATGTTCTACTGGGACTTGGAAGCCCTCGGCTTCTTCTCACTGTCGTTGGACGAGCAAAGAGACCTGATGAAGGCAGTAGTAGTGGGGGCGTGGGAGGCAGCCAAGGAAGCTCGTAAAAAACCCGAGGCCAAAGAGTAGGGCAGTCCTTCTTATTTCTCCTTAAACACGGGTTCGCGCTTTTCCAGAAAGGAGCAGGCTGCCTCCTGGAAGTCCCCATTTTCAGCGGGGAACCCGCTTGCAGGCGTCAACGATTGACCCCGAATACACAAAACGGGGATAATGGGCCGTATGGAGAGGAAGGCCCTCTTTGAGCCCCTTCCCCTGGGGGGCATCAGGCTTAAGAACCGGCTGGTCATGGCCCCCATGGGGACCAACTATGCCTCCACGGCTGGCGAGGTCACGGAAAGGCTCCTGGACTACTACGAGGAGAGGGCCCGGGGTGGGGTGGGGCTCATCATAGTTGAAGCCGCCAATGTGGCCTTTCCCCTGGGGTCAACCCTGGAGCGCCAGCCCAGGGCTGATGACGATGGGTTCCTTCCCTGCCTGGAGGGGCTGGCCCGGAGGCTCCATGCCAATGGGGTGGGGGTCCTGCTCCAGCTCTGCCACGGTGGCCGGGTGGCCCGCTCTCGCCTCTACGGCCAGGTGCCGGTGGCCCCCTCCCCCCTCGCCCCACCCGGGGGAGAAATCCCTCGCGAGCTGACGACGGGGGAGATTCCCGAAATCGTGGCCCTCTTCGTCCGGGCGGCAAGAAGGGCCCAGAGGGCGGGCTTTGACGGCGTGGAGGTCCATGCCGCCCATAGCTACCTCTTGAACCAGTTCCTCTCCCCCGCTGCCAACCGGCGTCCGGACGGCTACGGGGGGGACCTGAAGGGCAGGGCCAGGCTCCTCCTGGAGGTCCTCCGGGAGACCAGGAGGGAGGTGGGGAGGGGCTTTGTCCTCTCCTGCCGCATCAACGGGGCTGAGTTCGGCCTCACTGACGGCATCACCCCCCAGGACTCCCAGGACCTGGCCCCCCTTTTAGAAGAGGCCGGCGCCGACATCATCCATGTTTCGGCCTTTGGCTATAACCATCCTGTTATGCGGGCCTCGGCCCCCTCGGAGCCGGGCTTTGAGCTCCCTCTGGCCGAAGGGGTCAAGAAAAAGGCCAGGGTGCCGGTCATCGCCGTGGGCCGGCTCACCCCGGCCATGGCGGAGGGGGCCATCCAAGAGGGCAGGGTGGACCTGGTGGCCTTTGGCCGGGCCCTCCTGGCTGACCCCCAGGCGCCCAATAAGATAGCCCTGGGCCGGGAGGAGGACGTCTGCCCTTGCATCAACTGCCTCAAGTGCCGCGATGGACTGCAAGCGGGCAACCCCGTCACCTGCCCTGTCAACCCAACCCTGGGCCGGGAGAGGGAGCTAAGCCTTTCCTCTGCCCGCCGGAGGAAGAAGGTGCTGGTGGTGGGGGGTGGGGTGGCGGGGATGGAAGCGGCCAGGGTCGCCGCCCTGAGGGGGCACCAGGTCTGGCTCTATGAGAAGGCGAGGTCCCTGGGGGGCCAGCTCCGGGTGGCCTCAAAGCCACCGGAGAAGCAGGACCTTGACGGGCTCAATGTCTATCTCCAGGCCCAGATAGGGAAGCTGCCGGTGAGGGTGAAGAGGGGGAAGGCGGTGACCCCGGAGGTGGTGGAGGCCCTGGGGCCCCAGGCGGTGGTCCTGGCCATGGGGTCCGCCCCTTTTACTCCGGGCATCCCCGGCATTGAGCAGAACCGGGTGGTCCTGGCGGCGGAGGTGCTGAGAGGGAGGGCTGTAGCAGGGGATAGGGTGGTGGTGATAGGGGGGGAGATGGTGGGGTGCGAGACGGCTGACTTCCTGGCCGGGAAGGGCAGGAAGGTGACCGTGGTGCGGCGGGGGGAGGAGTTTGCCACCAGGATAAGTCCCACCAACCGCCGGGCCCTCCTGGCCCGCTTGGCCCAGAAAGGGGTGGAGCTCCTGGCAGGGGCCAGCTACCAGAGGATTACCCCCCAGGGGCTCCTCATCCGGGACAGGGAGGGAAGGGAGAGGTTGCTGGAAGCAGACACCATCGTCATGGCCGCCGGGGCTCGCCCCCAGGACGACGGGCTGGCCCAGGCCCTTGAAGGTAAGGTCCCACAGCTTTACTGGGTGGGGGACTGTGTGGAGCCCCGCACTATCCAGGAGGCCATGGCCGAGGCCTACACCACGGCCCAGGGGCTTTGAGATGGCCTGGCATTGCGAGTATAACTACAAGTGCGCCGGGTGTGGGGAGCCCTATATCAGCTACGCCCCCGGGGTGAAGTGCCCCCGTTGTGGGCAGGCGGGGGATGAAGACTATGATATCATCGGCGAGGCCCTGAAAGGGGCCTGGTTCCACCTGGAGTATCACGGACGCGTCCTTCCCCCCGACTACGCCGTCTCCAGCCTGGCAGACCACTATCTAAGGCTTTCTTTTCTGGCCCTGGAGGCCTTTTTGGAGGAGGAGAGCCAGGATGCTGAAGGGGTGACGGGGTCGATAATGCGGCGCATTGACTTCCGGGACCATGAGTACCTCCGCCCCCACCTTGAGGACTATTTTCCCCTCCTCCTCAGGCGCTTTCAGCAGGGCTCCGCCCCCACCGGGAAGGGCGACTAGGGCCCTTTTCCTTGACAGGGGCAAGGGGAGAGGGTAGAATAACCCAAGATATGTACGCGATAGTCCAGACCGGGGGCAAGCAGTACCAGGTTTCCCCCGGTCAAACTTTTGAGGTGGACAGGCTCCCTGTCCCGGAGGGGGTAAAGATGGAGCTAGACCAGGTGCTCCTCCTCCAGGATGGGGAGAAGGTGGTGGTGGGCACCCCTACCGTCCCCGGGGCCTGCGTGGTGGTTACTTCCCTGGGGGAGGTGAAGGGGGACAAGCAGATAGTCTTCAGGTACAGGGCCAAGGTCCGCTACCGCAGGAAGACAGGCCACCGGCAGCGCTATACCCAGCTGCGGGTGGAGGATATAAGGCTGGAGGAATAGCATGGCCCATAAGAAGGGGGGGGGCGCCTCCCGCAATAACCGGGACAGCAAGTCCAAGAGGCTGGGGATAAAGAGATTTGAGGGCCAGGTGGTTCTTGCTGGCACCATCTTGGTCCGTCAGCGGGGCACCCGCGTCTACCCGGGGGAAAATGTGGGGGTAGGGAGGGACTTCACCCTCTATTCCCTGGTGGATGGGGTGGTGAACTTCGGGCCCCATAGCCAGGAACATAAAAAGGTCTCGGTGCTGGCCCAATGAAGGAGAAGCTCCACCCCAAGTACCACCACGACGCCAAGGTAGTCTGTTCCTGTGGCAATACCTTTATCACCGGCTCCACCAGACAGCTCATAAAGGTTGAGGTATGCGGCCGGTGTCACCCTTTCTATACTGGCGAGCAACGCATCAGGGATACCGGGGGGAGGGTGGAGCGCTTCAAGAGGCGTTTTAAGACCGAGTGAAGGTGAAGGGGAAAAGAGAGGGAGCGGAGGCCTCCGCTCCCTTTTTGGTTGGCGCGCGGTGAAAGATTCGCCCCGGTTCCACTATGGGGGCCAGGCCCTCATCGAGGGGGTGATGATAAGGGGAGAGAAGCATGTCTCCATCGCTGTGCGCCGGCCCATCGGGGATATTCGTCTCCTCTGCCAGCCCCTGGGGAGGATTTCGGTGGGGAGGTGGGGGAAGGCCCCCCTGTCCCGGGGGGTGGTGGTGCTGGGGGAGACCCTGGCCCTGGGGATGAAGGCCCTCCTCTATTCCGCAGAGGTGGCCCTGGAGGAGGGGGAGGAGAAGGCGGAGCTTCCCAAGGGCCTGGCCTGGGGGACGGTGGCCGTGGCCATGGCGCTGGGGGTGGGGCTCTTCTTCCTGGTGCCCTTCTTCCTGGCCCAGCTGCTGAAACCCGCCCTGGCCTCCCCCTTTCTCTTCAACCTGATGGAGGGGCTTATCAGGCTGGTCATCCTCATTCTCTATCTGAAGGTCATAGGCCTCTTCGGCGACATCAGGAGGGTCTTTGCCTACCACGGCGCGGAGCACCGGGTAATCAATGCCTACGAGGCCGGGGTCCCCCTGGAAATAGAGCAGGTGAAGAGCTACTCTACTGCCCACGCCCGGTGTGGGACCAGTTTCCTCCTGGTGGTGGTAGTAATAGCGGTGCTGGCCTTCAGTCTATTGGGGAGGCCGCCCCTGTGGCTGGCGGTCCTGGGAAGGATTGTCCTCCTGCCGGCCATCGCCGCTGTTTCCTATGAGCTTATCCGTCTGGGGGCGAGGCATCACACTAACCCGGTGGTAAGGGCCCTTCTCTGGCCGGGGCTTCTTCTCCAGGGCCTCACCACCCGCCCCCCCGATGATAGCATGTTGGAGGTGGCCCTAAAGGCCCTCCAGGGTGCCCTGGAAGCGGACGGGGCTACTAAGGCGGGTTCTCCAGCGGCGTAAAAAAGCAGGTCCGGTTGCCGGTGTGGCAGGCGGGGCCCCGGGGGCGCACTTTCAATAGTAGGGCGTCCCCGTCGCAGTCTTCGGAGATGCTCACCAGTTCCAGGATATTCCCCGAGGTGGCCCCCTTGTGCCACAGCTCCTTGCGGCTCCGGCTGTAGAACCAGGCCTCTTTCTGCTTCAGGGTCAGGCGGAGGGCCTCCCGGTTCATGTAGGCAAGCATCAGAACATCGCCGGTCTCCGCATCCTGGGCGATGGCGGGGATGAGGCCGTTGGAATCAAACTTCAGCTTCATAGTCTTACTGGTACTCCTCGTTCATTCAGGTATTCCTTCACCTGGCGGATGGGGTGGGTGCCGTAGTGGAAGATGCTGGCGGCCAGGACGGCGTCGGCCTTGCCCTGGACGATGGCCTTATAGAGGTGCTCCGGCTTCCCCGCCCCGCCGCTGGCGATTACCGGAATAGACACCCTCTCGGCCACCTTGCAGGTGAGCTCCAGGTCGTAGCCCGTCTGGTGGCCGTCGGCGTCCATGCTGGTGAGCAGAATCTCCCCCGCCCCCAGCCCTGCGACCTTGCCGGCCCATTCCAGGGCGTCCAGGCCGGTGGGGGTCCTGCCCCCGTGGATATAGACTTCCCACCCGCCGTCCCCCCTCTTGGCATCGATGGCCACCACGATGCACTGGCTGCCGAACTTCAGGGCTCCCACTTCAATGAGCCTGGGGTTCTGGACAGCGGCCGTATTGATGGCTACCTTGTCAGCCCCGGCCTCCAGGATTTTCCTCATATCCTCCAAGGTGCGCAGTCCCCCGCCCACGGTGAGGGGGATAAAGACCTGGTCCGAGACCCTCTCCACCACCTCCCTCATGATCTCCCGGGCATCGGAGGAGGCGGTGATGTCCAGGAAGACCAGCTCATCTGCCCCCTCGCGGTCATAGAAGGCGGCCAGTTCCGCCGGGTCGCCGGCATCCCGGAGGTGGACAAAGCTGACCCCCTTTACCACCCTCCCGGCGGTGACATCCAGACAGGGAATAATGCGCTTGGTAAGCACGGGCCCTATTCTAGGGCCAGCATTTCAACCTGTCAAAGCCAGGGCCGGTTAGCTCACTGCCCCGGGGCAGAGCGGATTGCGGCCGCGGCGAGCGAAAGGTATTGACAGACAGCTTTCCTTCTGCTACTTTGTGGCCGACTGTATCCAGGTAGTAAATGGTCAAGGAGGGTGGAATGAAAGCCTACTGTATGAAGTGCAGAGCCCAGAGAGAGGTCAAGAATCCTAAGTCCATATTAATGAAGAACAAGCGTCCCGCCACCCAGGGCGTGTGTCCTGTCTGTGGCACCAAGGTGTTTCGCATAGGGAAGGGCTGACAACCGCCCAATTCACCGAACCCGCAAAACTGCCTTAGGTGAGCTTTTGTAGCCCGAAAGAAGGGCTGCAGGCTGGGGCTATTGGGTGTTTTGTCCCTGATAGCACTGGTCGCCATCAAGCTCGCCCCAGGGCGGTTGCTCTCTAACCTGAGCAGGTTGCCAGGGGAATATCAGTGACTGCAATTCAAGCTGTCATTCTCGGAATCGTGCAAGGCTTGACCGAGTTTGTGCCGATTTCAAGCTCAGCGCACCTTATCATTATCCCCTGGCTGTTTGGCTGGGATGACCCGGGCCTCGCTTTCGATGTGGCGCTGCACCTGGGAACACTGGTTGCCCTGCTCTGGTTTTTTGCGGCAGATTGGGTGCGGTTGGTGCGCGCGGGAATCGCCAGCATTGCTGAGCGAAGAATCGGTGACGATTCGGACCGGCAGCTGGCATGGCTGCTGGTCATCGGCAGCATCCCCGGGGGCATTGCGGGCGCGCTGGGCGAAGGCAAGATAGAGGAGCTGTTTCATCAACCCGGCGCGGCCCACACGCCACAAGCAATGATTGCCATGGCAATTGTCATCGCTCTGTTGGGCGCAGCCCTGTTTGTAGCGGAGCGGGTCGCGCGACACATCCGAGAGCTTGACCAGGTGTCACTCAAAGATGCGATAATGATTGGACTTGCCCAAGCGCTGGCGATTTTCCCCGGCGTCTCCCGCTCCGGCAGCACCATCACAGCGGGACTTGCTCTGGGATTTCGGCGTGAAGCCGCAGCGCGCTTTTCCTTCCTGCTCGCTGCGCCAATAATGGTGGGCGCGGGTCTCAAGAGTCTTTTGGACGTTTACAGCGAACTGAAAATTGGGGCGATGGTCCAATCGGAGCTGTTTCCCTTTGCAATTGGCTTTGTCGCCGCTGTCGTTAGCGGTTACCTGTGCATCAAGTTCCTGCTGCAATTCCTGCAAAAGAACTCTACAGACATTTTCGTGTACTACCGCTGGCTGTTGGCGGCGCTGCTCATCATTCTTGCGTTCGGGCGAGATTAGCGACTGCCACCAATATACGCGCAGTCCCGCGTAGCCCCCTCGATCTTAACAGGTTCTTAATATTTGGTTGCTAGAATGTTTATTGGAAAGGAGGAAAGAGAAGAATGTTGAGACGCAAGAGGTTTGTCATTATCGGCCTTCTGGCCGCGGTTCTGCTGGTCGGGAGCCTAGCCGGGTTGGCCCTCGCCCAGACAGTGGATACGGGGCAACCCCAGACCTTGTTAGCCAGGGTTGCCGCTATCCTGGGCATTGACCAGCAAAAGGTGGAAGACGCTTATGCCCAGGCCCAACGCGAGATGCGGGACGAAGCCGTGGATAGCTACCTCAAGAACCTGGTTGACCAGGGCAAGATAACCCAGGGGCAAGCTGACCAGTACAGCGGCTGGTGGCAGGCCAGGCCCGAGGCGCTGCTGCCCGGAGCCATGGGGCGGAACTTCGGCTTCCACGGGTTCAGGGGCGGGATGAGGGGGGGCAGAGGCTTCTGTTGGGGCCTGCCTCCCATTCCTGCTCCGACCCCCCAGGCTTCTGGCACGTCGTTCTAGGGTGCTCTCGGGGTCGGTTGCAGACCAGTTGAATATGGGATAGGTCCAGTCCAGCCGAGCCGCTTCAGGAGAGGGGGAGGTCCCCCTCTCCTGGCATATTGAGCACCCCGGTGGAAGAAATGGAGATGCTGGTCTTAATGATTCCTTCATAATTTCGTTCTATTATTTGGGGGAGCAGCGCAGATAATCGTAAGGGAGAACAAGGATGGCTGGCAAAAGGATTCTGGTGGTCGATGATGATGCCAAGACCGTGGAGTTGGTGAAGCTGTACCTGAGCAGGGATGGCTACAAGGTCCTCACCGCCTACGATGGGATTGAGGCGTTGCGCCTGGCGCGGGAGAGCCGTCCTGACCTCATTGTTCTTGACCTGATGCTGCCCGGACTAGATGGTCTCCAGGTGTGTCGCACCCTCAGGAGGGAGTCGGATGTGCCCATCATCATGCTTACGGCCAAGACTGCTGAGGAGGACAGGCTAGTCGGTCTAGACCTGGGGGCGGATGACTATGTGACCAAGCCCTTCAGCCCCAAGGAACTGGCAGCTAGAGTGCGAGCCGTCCTGCGGCGTCTTCCTGAGGAGGCGCTTCAGCGTGGGCCCGTAGAGATAACCCATGGCGAACTCACGGTGAACTTCCTCACACATGAGGCATCCCTTGCCGGTAAGCCACTGAACCTCACCCCCATAGAATTCAGGTTGCTGGGGGTCCTGATGAGGGAACCGGAGAAGGTTTTCAGTCGGGCAGAGTTAATTGACAAGGTCTTCGGATATGATTTCGAAGGCTTCGACCGCACGGTGGATGTCCATATCCGTAACCTGCGCAGGAAGCTGGGGGCGGACCCTGACCATCCCAGGTACATCAAGACGGTGTACGGAGCAGGTTACAGATTTGGGGGAGGGGTGAGATGACCCACTCTTTTCGGTTTCGCCTCCTGCTGGCTTTTGCACTGGTGATAGCCGTAGTCATTGGCACGGTGTCCCTTTTCGTTGCCCGTAGCGCAGCAGGCAGAATCCATGAGTACCAGCTACAGAGCAATGAGACGCGCTCAGCCAGGATGCAGTCGGTGCTGTCCCGCTACTATGCGGGGAGGGGGGAATGGGCCGGTATTCAGCCTTTTGTAGAGCAGATGGGAACGCTCTACGGACAGCGCATTATTGTGGTCGACAGCAGCGGCGTGGTGGTCGCTGACTCCCACCACGGTTTTGTCGGCAGTCGTCCGGACCCGCGCTGGTCGGGCAGGGTTCTGCCAATACGACCCCCACCGATGCCAGGCGGAGCCAGGGAACCCGGCACTCTCTACATCAACCCCGAATCTGCTTCTGAGGCTGACTCCATCTCTGTTCAGAGCCTGGCCAACTCAATAAACCGTTTTCTCCTCTGGGGTGGACTTCTGGCCGTTGGTCTGGCTATGGTGTTCACCACCTTCCTGTCCCGTCGAATTTCGGCTCCTCTTCGCGCTCTTACCTCGGCGGCCAGGCGGGTGGGCCAGGGGGACTTCTCCCAGAGAGTCGATATCCGCGGCAAGGACGAGGTGGCAGAGCTGGCCCGGACATTCAACTCCATGGCCAACGACCTGACTCGGGCTGAAAAACTTCGGCGCAATCTCGTAGCCGACGCCGCTCACGAGCTAAGAACCCCTCTTTCTAACATCCGCGGCTATCTAGAGGCTGTTCGCGATGGGCTCATGCAGCCCGATGCCTCAACACTCCACTCTGTCTATGAAGAGGTCCTTCTTCTCTCAAAGCTCATCGAGGAACTCCAGGAGCTGTCGCTGGCGGACGCCGGCGAACTGAAGCTGTTTCGCCAGCCAGAAGACATCTCTGAGCTGATTCAGAAGGTAGCGGGTGCCGTGCAAGCGGCAATCAAGGCTAAAGGACTGTCCCTCACCGTTGACCTGGCCGATGGACTCCCTCTTTGCCATATAGATTCCCACCGGATTGGTCAGGTCTTGCGCAACCTTCTGGACAATGCGGTAGCCCATACACCAGAAGGTGGCGCCATTGCCGTAACCGCCGTGGAACAGGGTAACTGGGTAGAGGTGGCCGTGGCCGACACGGGCGAGGGCATCCCACCGGAGGACTTGCCCAACATCTTTGAGCGGTTTTACCGGGTAGATAAGTCTCGTGCCAGGGCGACAGGGGGCAGCGGCCTGGGGCTCACCATCGCCAAGCGCCTCGTGGAAGCCCACGGCGGCAAGATTGGGGTTCAGAGCGAGCCGGGAAAGGGCAGCTGTTTCGCATTCACCGTTTCCCGGGCTGAGCAGGCTTCTTCAGCCCTGGGCGATATGGAGGCATAAATGCTGGACGCGTTGAGGACTTTGAAGCTGTGGCAGATTCTGGTACTGGCAGTAGTGACCCTTGGCACCGCCGCGGGCGTCTATGGTATCTATAGCTGGGCCACCAGCCCTGACACTTCCTCCCTCCCCGCCAACACCCAGCTTGTCCCGGTGGAATACGGCGACCTGGTCAACACTGTGAGCGCCTCCGGCAGCCTCGTTTTCCCCACCAGGGCCCAGCCGACCTTCGGCAGTGCAGGAACGGTGGAGCAACTAAATGCCAAAGATGGCGAGACGGTGAAAAAGGGGCAGGTGCTGGCCAAACTTGACAGCGCATCTTTGATATCTTTACAGAAGACGGTGGCCCAGGCCAGGGTCAATTTGAGGAACGCTGAGGACAACCTGGAGAAGGCCCGGAACCCCTACACAGAGTTGGACATTGCCCAGGCCGAGGCCGCTGTTACCGCGGCCAGGGTGGCCATCAAGACAGCCCAGGATAACCTAGAGAAGGCCCAGAATCCCTACACAGACTCGGACATTGTCCAGGCCGAGGCTGCTGTTACCGCGGCCAAGGTTGCCATCAAGACAGCCCAGGACAACCTGGAGAAGGCCCAGAATCCCTACATAGAATCGGACATTGCCCAGGCCGAGGCTGCTGTTACCTCGGCCAAGGTTGCCATCAAGACAGCCCAGGATAACCTGGAGAAGGCCCAGAATCCCTACACAGACTCGGACATTGTCCAGGCCGAGGCTGCTGTTACCGCGGCCAAGGTTGCCATCAAGACAGCCCAG
>JAHKAY010000038.1 GCA_018825785.1 Chloroflexota bacterium
CGAGGTACCAGTTCGTCAGGCGTCAGGGAACTCAGCATTGTCACCTGTCTCTCTACTTTGCCGCGCATTCTGGCCTCCAAGAAATCAGATGCCCTGACTCTACCACAATCTGCTTGCCATGTCAGTCAACTCAAGGGAGTTCTTCAGCAGCCTGCTAAACAACCTCCTCCTGAGCGGTTGACAGGAATCCAGACATGGTCTAGGCTTATTCTAATAGAACTTTGGGATTAGCTCGGGTAGCACGGCCCTTTTCTCACCCGACTGATTCCATAGCCTAGTTTGGTGAAACATGCAAGATTCAAAAGGCGAAGCTGACAAAGGGTATCGCAACCTTCTCGCTCTGAGCCGCGTCTCTGCCGCCGTTAGCGGTTTGGGAGACCTGGATGCCATCCTAGAAGTCGCTCTAGATAATGTCCTGAATATCATGAGCGGCTCCATCGGAGGCATCCTGCTCCTGGATGAACAAACTCAGACCCTGTCCTACCGTATCTACCGTGGCCTGTCCGCGAAATATGTGGGGGAGATGCGTCTCAAGCTGGGTGAGGGCATTGCTGGCAGGGTAGCTCAAAACGGCAAGTCTGTCCTGTTGGAGGACATCTCCGTAGACCCCCGGGTGGCCAATCCTGATCTGGTACGTACCGAAGGCCTAAGGGCATTCATCAGCGTTCCCCTCCGGGCAAGGGAGGCAGTTCTAGGCGTGATCAACGTGGCCAGCCATTTGCCGCATCGGTTCACTGAAGACGATATGCACCTCCTCCATTCCATTGGCGACATTGTGGGGGTCGCCATCGAGCAGGCGAAGCTGCAACAAAGGCTAAGGCAGGGAAGGGAAAGATATCGAAAGCTAGCCCGACTGATTCTGATTACCCAGGAGGAGGAGCGAAGGCAAATTGCCCGAGAACTGCACGATGAAACGAGCCAGACGCTTTCGGGCCTGGCGCTGAACTTGCAGGCCTTAGTAGAAATGGCCGACATGTCCGGCCTCCAAAACGAGGAGTTTAAAGCGAAGCTGAAGAAAAGCCACAGCCTGGCGATTCAGATAGCCACCGAGGTAGGCAGGCTGATAAGAAGGCTTCGGCCCACTCTCCTCGATACGCTTGGGCTAGTCCCCGCCATTCGCCAATATGCTGAGAGCAATCTTGGCCCGCTGGGTGTCAAGGTAACCCTAAACGCCAAAGGGAGCATAGACTCTTTGCCTTTGGAGGTGGAGATAGGCATCTTCCGTGTTGCCCAGGAGGCCATCAACAACATCGCCAAGCACTCCCGGGCCCGGAATGTTATTGTATCCCTGGAATGCAAAGCCGACGAACTGTTACTGACCATCAGCGACGATGGACAAGGGTTCGACGTCTCCCAAATCACGGGAATAGAGGAGAGCGGCCGTGGCAGAGGGCTTTTCAGTATAAAGGAAAGATCAGAGCTCCTCGGCGGTACGGGTTCGGTCAAGTCTCAACCTGGTCAAGGGACTACCCTTACCGCAACGATTCCCCTAGTCCGTAGTGAGGCCAATGGAAAAGATAAGAGTGTTGGTAGCAGATGACCATACCCTCATAAGAGACGGGGTCTGTGCGCTGTTGGCCTTTGCCGGGGACATGGAGGTGGTGGGGGTGGCAGCGAACGGCAAGGAAGCCCTAGAAAAGGTTAAGGAGCTGGCCCCAGATGTGGTGCTTATGGATATAGTTATGCCTATCATGGGAGGAGTGGAAGCGACTCGGCGGATACGCAAGGAATCTCCCGGGACTAAGGTGCTAGCTCTAACTCAATACGATATTGGTGAGTATGTATTCCCAGTTATCGCAGCCGGTGCCGCCGGTGCTGTTAGCAAGACAACCGCCTCCTCAGAACTTATCTCCGGTATTCGCTCTGTTCACCGGGGAGATTCCTTCCTATCACCCTCAGTAGCCAGACTCCTGATTGAGGATTATCAGCGGGTGGCTGGAACAAGGAGGAATCACGACCCCTACGAACAGTTGACCGACCGCGAAAGGGAGATACTCAAGCTGCTGGCAGAAGGCCATTCTACTCAAGAAATAGCACGAATGTTGGTAATTAGCCCCAAAACGGTGGACGGTCATAAGACTAGTATTATGGCTAAGCTGGACCTCCATAATCGCGCTGACTTGGTCAGGTATGCACTGCGTAAAGGCATTATCACTGTTTGAAATTAGCGCCTTACCGCTCACTGAGTGATATCCTTCTTCCGTCATTATCTCCTGTGAGAAAGGCTTGCACCACTCTGGAATAGGGCGTTTGGTCAGGAAAATCAGGGTAATATTCCCGCCTGCTCCGAGGTGAACAGCTCTATGCTCTTTATCAAGTATGGCTTACCATTCAACTAGCTAGCTGGGAGAAGTAGTGGAGAATTGGCAGCCAGCAAGGGGGGGGAAATGGAAAAGCGAGGCAAAATCCTGGTTATAGATGATGAGCGCGAATTTATTGCTGAACTGCAAGCAGCTTTGGAAGCCAAGGATTATAAAGTGGTTGCTGCCAGCGATAGCGGGCAAGCCCGGGAAAAGTTGCGCCATGAAAGACCGGACTTGATTGTTTTGGGCACAATAGTGCCTCGGGGAGATGCTTTCCTGCTACACGAGTGGCTGAAGGAGAGGTCAAGCTTCAGTGACTTGCCCCTCATAGTGGTCGATGCCCCTTCAGAAAAGCGGTCCATTAAGGGATGGCGCATGGATGAGGGATTAAGGCTCAAGGCCGAGGATTACATAAGTAAGCCCCTCGTGCCAGCTTCCCTAGCCGCTCGAATTGAGCAAATGCTGGATAAGGCCTTCAAGAAGATCAAAGTGCTGGTGGTAGATGACCATGCCGTGGTCAGGGAAGGGATTCGCGCCTTGCTGAGCCTGCAAAAAGACATAGAAGTGGTGGGCGAAGCGGTTGACGGGCAAGATGCCATTGAGAAGGTGCAGCAGCTTCTGCCCGAGGTGGCAGTCATGGATATAGTCATGCCTGTGATGAGCGGATTGGAAGCAACAAAACGGATAAGCAAGGAATACCCTCAGACGAAGATCCTAATTTTGACCCAATATGACGAGGAAGAGAATATGTTTGTGGCGAAGCAAGTGGGGGCATATGGCTTTATCCCCAAGAGCGCCGCCAGCTCTGATCTTTTGACGGGCATAAGGACTGTAGGCGCAGGGAGATACTTCCCCAAGTCTTTTGCCTATGTGACTGCCAACTGGCCAGAAGGGACGACTCGGTGAGCTTGCTAAGGTGCTGATTTGCAGCCGATAACCATCACCCTTAATGGCCGGGAAGTAAGCGGTCATCCCGGAATGACCATACTGGCACTGGCCCGGGAATCCGGCGTAGATATACCAACCCTATGTTATGACCCTCACCTGGCCCCCTATGGTGCCTGCCGCGTCTGCCTGGTGGAAGATGAACGCACCGGCGCCCTCCTAGCCTCTTGTGTCACCCCCATAGCCCCCGGGATGGCCATCAACACCGCCTCCCCTCGGGTGCTGCAGCGCCGCAAGGCCATCCTTAAACTCATGCTGTCGAGCCATCCCGATTCCTGCCTGGTATGCGACAAGGGCAACCGCTGTGAACTACGCCACATCGCTTCAGATATGGGTATCGGGCTGGTAGACTTCCAGAGAATTCCCTTGCAGGCCACAATCGAAGAGGTCAACCCTTTCATCGAAAGGGATCTAAGCAAGTGTATCCTGTGCGCCAAGTGTATACGAGCGGACCACGAGCTGGTCGTTGAGGGTGCCATCGACTACTTTCGCCGCGGATTTGCCTGTAAGCCCGCGACGCTGAACGACATGCCGCTGGAAAGTTCCGAGTGTACCTTCTGTGGCACCTGTGTGGCCGTCTGTCCCACCGGTGCGCTAAAGGAAAAGGAGAGCCCATACCGGGGGACCACGGCCACGGCGGTCTCCACCATCTGCCCCTTTTGTGGCTGTGGATGCAGTATCTCTCTGGAAGTCAAGGACAATCATATAGTTCGGGCCAGGCCAGGCAAAGAGAGCGCGGTGGGCCGGGGCACGCTTTGTGTAAGGGGTAGCTACGGCTACGATTTCGTGCACAGCCCGGAAAGACTGACCAGTCCCCTGGCCCGGGCAGATGGCGCCTTGCAGAAAATATCCTGGGACAAGGCTCTGGAATTGGTGGCGGCTGCCCTGAAGCGAATAAGGGAAGCTCACGGTCCGGGCAGCCTGGCTGTCCTGGGCTCTTCCAAGCTCACCAACGAGGAAAACTACCTATTGCAGAGATTCGCTCGGGGGCTTCTGGGGACCAACAACATCGACAACGGCAGCCGCTTATACAATTCGTCCAGCCAGGTGGGCCTGGGATGGTCCCTGGGCTCGCCCGGGACCATAGGCTCTCTCGACGACCTCGAAAGGTCTGAGGTGATATTGGTTATCGGGGCCAACCCCATCTCTTCAGCCCCCATCGTCGGATATGCCATAAAGCGGGCCGTCAAATACAGCGGGGCCAGGCTCGTGCTGATAGACCCTCAACAGACTAAGCTTTCATCTTTTGCCCACCTCTGGTTTAGGCCCAAAGTAGGCACCGATGTCTCTCTCCTCAATGGCCTAGCCGGAGTGATAGTGGCTGAGGGCCTTTTCGATGGGGAGTTTGTCACCAGGAGAGCCGACAACTTTGAGGCATTGCGCCAGAATTTGCAGGCCTGCACCCTGGAGCGGGTAGAGGAGACAACCGGGGTTTCCGGTGAAGATGTGCGCCGTGCCGCTAGGCTCCTCGCCGGGGCGAGCCGGGCCTCCTTCGTCTATGGCAATGGCATCGCCCAGCAGGTCACCGGAACGGACAGCGTCAGGGCGCTGGCGAATCTGGCAATGCTGACCGGAAACGTCGGGCGTAAGGGGAGTGGCATCTATGCTCTGCAAAGGGATAGCAACGCACAGGGTGCCTGTGATATGGGGGCCTTGCCCGATTTCCTCCCCGGATACCAGGGCGTAGAAGATGCCCAGGCGAGGAGGAAATTCGAGAGCCGCTGGGGATCCCCCCTGCCAACCCATGCCGGCCTGACCGCGCTGGAGATGATAGAGCACACCAGAGAGAAGAAGATCAAGGGCATGTACATCGTGGGGGAGAATCCGGCCCTCAGCTTTCCTCACCCTGCCTTTGTCAGAGAGGCCCTGGCCTCCCTCGACTTCCTGGTGGTCCAGGATATGTTCCTCACCGAGACGGCGAAGCTGGCAACAGTGGTTCTCCCCGCCGCCAGCTTCGCGGAAAAGGAAGGCACCTTCACCAATTTCGAAGGAAGGACGCAGCGGGTGCGTCAAGTCCTCAAACCCCTCGGCGAAAGCTTGCCAGACGGGGAGATCGTCCTCAGGCTGGCAGACCGGATGGGCTGCCCGATGCGGTATTCGTCTTTGCAGGAGGTCATGGACGAGATTGAGGAGTTAGTGCCCTTGTACCAGGGCATAGGCTATGCAGATTCCGAGACGAAGGGCCAGTACCAGGAGGAGCCGGATAGCGCCTACCCGGTGCCCCGACGCCTCTATAAAGGTCAGTTCCCCAGCGGATTCGGCCGCTTTTCCCCTGTCCAATACACCCCGCGGGAGGAGATGTCCAAAGATGGGTATCCGCTCACCCTGTTGGCAGGAACCATCCTCTACCAGTTCGGCAGCGGCTCCAGAAGCTCCAGGTCCTCGCGGCTGAAGAGATTCCTGCCCGAAGCCTATGTTGAGATCAGCAAAGCTGATGCCCGGCGTCTGGGCATTACCCCTGGCGATGGGGTCAAGATAGTCTCCCCCGTAGGCCAAATTACCGCCAAGGCCAGAGTTACAGACACGCTCCCTGAAGGGATGCTTTTCATGCCGGCAGGGTTCCCGGCCAGCCCTACTAGCGAGCTATTTGGCCTCGCGCTAGACCCCCGGTCAAAGACACCCTCCCTCAAAGCCTGTGCGGTCAGGCTGGAAAGGATTGGCTCCGATGGATGAAAGGAAGGCTCCTACGCCGGACATGGGGCGGGTAGACCAGATTATGTCTCGCTATCAAGACCAGGCCTGGCCCCTGATTCCGATTCTCCAGAAGATTCAAGAGGAGTTCGGCTATATCCCTCAGCAGGCAGTCCCATCCCTGGCCCGACATCTGGGTTTGTCCCCTGCCCAGGTGCAGGGGGTCATCACCTTCTATACGCAGCTCTACACCAGCCCTCGAGGGAAAAGGGTAGTTCGAGTGTGTCGCGGGACTGCCTGCCATGTGCGGGGGGGAAAGACCATCCTGAAACTGGTGAAGGAGCATCTCGGCATCGAGGAGGGCCAAACGACCCCGGACTATGAATACACGCTGGAGACCGTGGCCTGCATAGGCGTTTGTGCCCTGGCGCCGAACCTAGTCGTGGGGGACAAAACCTACGGGCACATGAATCCCAAGAAAGTAGCCCAAGTCTTTGGCGGCAAGAAGGGTGAACGATAGCATGGGGAACCACCGCACCATTTACGTCTGTCAGGGTACCGGGTGCGTCTCGGGCAGGTCTGATGCGGTCTTCGAGGCCCTCAAGATGGAGGTGGCGCGTCAGGGGCTTAGGGACACCCGGGTAGATTTCACTGGCTGCCACGGTTTTTGCGAGCAGGGCCCCAATGTAGTGATCGAACCCGATGGCATCTTCTATACCCATGTGGAGGAGGGGGATGCCGCCGGGATCGTAGCCTCCCACCTTAGAGAAGGCAAGCCAGTAGAGCGCCTCTTCTACCATGACCCGGTGACGGGGGAAGCCATTCCGCACTATGCCCACATTAACTTCTACAAGAGACAGCAGCGCCTCATCCTGCGCCATTGCGGCCACATCAACCCGGAGAAGATCGACGACTACATTGCCAGTGGCGGCTACCGGGCCCTCAGGAAGGCCCTTCTGGAGATGACATCCCAGGAGGTCATTGATGAGGTCACCAAGTCTGGGCTCCGGGGTCGGGGAGGCGCAGGCTTCCCCACCGGGCGTAAGTGGCAGTTCTGCCGCAGTGCCCCTGGCTCCCCAAAACACGTCATTTGCAACGCCGACGAAGGCGACCCTGGAGCCTTTATGGACCGCTCTATCCTGGAGGCTGACCCCCACGCGGTAATAGAAGGGCTAATCATCGCCGGTTACGCCGTTGGGGCTAATACAGGCTACGTGTATGTCCGCGCGGAGTATCCCCTGGCCGTGAAGCGATTCCGTATCGCTTTGGAGCAAGCACGGGAGAGGGGATTCTTGGGGCAGAATATCCTTGGCTCCGACTTTCACTTCATGGTTCACATCCGGGAGGGAGCCGGGGCCTTTGTCTGTGGCGAGGAGACGGCCTTAATTGCGTCTATCGAAAGCCGGCGGGGGATGCCCCGCCCCCGTCCCCCCTTCCCCGCCCAGTCGGGTTTGGACGGGAAGCCCACCATCATCAATAACGTGAAGACACTAGCCTCTGTCCCCATTGTCATCGACCGGGGCGCGGACTGGTTCGCCAGCATAGGCACCGAGAAGAGCAAGGGGACGGCCGTATTCGCTCTGACGGGAAAGATTGCCAACAGCGGCCTGGTGGAAGTGCCTATGGGCACTTCCTTGGCCACTATTGTCTTCGATCTCGGAGGTGGCATCCCGCGCGGCAAGCAGTTCAAAGCAGTGCAGACCGGCGGCCCTTCCGGCGGATGCATTCCCGTCCAGTTTCTGGATGTCCCCGTGGAATATGAGTCCCTGGCTAAGCTGGGGTCCATCATGGGCTCTGGAGGCATGGTGATCCTGGATGAAAGCACCTGCATGGTGGAGATAGCTCGATATTTCCTGAGCTTCACCCAGGCGGAGTCTTGCGGGAAATGTGCGCCTTGCCGCCTTGGAACTAGGCAGATGCTGGATATCCTGACCCGAATCACCAAGGGGAAAGGGCGGGATGAGGACCTGGATACCTTGCGCACCATAGCTACCGTGGTCAAGGAGTGTTCACTGTGCGGACTGGGACAGACCTGCCCCAACCCGGTGCTCTCCACCCTCAACTATTTCCGAGAAGAGTACGAGGCTCATATCAAAGAAAAAAGATGCCCGGCGGCGGTCTGCGATGCTCTGATGATTTCCCCCTGTCAGCATACTTGTCCTGTAGGGATCAACGTCCCCAAGTATGTGGCCCACATCGCTGCTGGCGAATACCTTGAGGCTATCGAGACCATCAGAGAGCGTAATCCCTTCCCCGCCGTTTGCGGCCGTATCTGTCATCACCCCTGTGAGCGCCGGTGCCGGCGCGGGGAACTGGATGACCCCGTAGCCATCAGGTCGCTCAAGCGCTTTGCCGCTGATTGGTATTTTGACCACGTGGCCGAATTGCCCGACCCCAAACCTTTTCCTCGAACGAAGGGTCAGAAAGTGGCCGTGGTTGGGGCCGGGCCTACCGGGCTCGCCGGCGCCTACTACCTGGCGCAGATGGGCTACGCGGTTACCGCGTTCGAGGCCCTCCCCGTGGGTGGGGGGATGCTTTCGGTAGCCATACCCGAGTTCCGCCTGCCCCGAGATGTAATTCAAAAGGAGATCGATCATATCGCCAAGCGGGGGGTGGAGATCAGGTACAACACGCCCATCAACGTGAATTTCACCGTGGATGACCTTAAGAAACAGGGCTTTGAAGCTGTCTTTATAGCCTGTGGGGCGCAGAGGAGCCAGCGCATAGGTATCCCGGGCGAACTGGAGGATATCAGAGGCTTCTACTACGGGCTGAGGTTCCTGAGAGATGTGAGGATCGGCAAAGAGGTGCCAGTGGGGCGCCGGGTGGGCGTCATCGGCGGTGGCAATGTGGCCCTGGACGCTGCGCGCACCAGCCTCCGCATTGGTGCCGAAGAAGTGAACATATACTACCGGCGGTCGCGGAACGAGATGCCGGTGACGGAGGTCGAGTATGATGAGGCTGTGGCAGAGGGCATCCGAGTCAATTTCCTGGTGAGCCCTACCCGCATAGTCAGTGACAACTGGAAGGCCACCGGGCTGCAGTGTATCCGCATGAGGTTGGGCGAACCGGATGAGCGCGGGCGGCGGCGGCCCATACCGATTCCCGGTTCCGAGTCCTTCGTTGAGGCCGACACAGTCATCGCCGCAGTAGGCCAGGCCCCTGACCTTTCCTTTCTCCCTCCCGAGAGCGCCCTGGAACGCACCCGGCTGGAGACCCTGGTCATTAGCAGCAATACTCTGGCGACGAATCTCCCCGGGATCTTCGCTGGAGGAGACTTCGCTACCGGGCCGGGGATGGTCATAGATGCTATTGCTGCCGGCAGAAGAGCGGCTATCGCCATAGACAAATACCTTAAGAGCGACGCCTCCCGGGTCGAGATGTATGACCTGAGGGCTGGGGGCGCGGGAGAAGTGACGCCCGGAGTAGAAGAGGAGACCTGGGAAGCAAAGCCCAGGCTGGAAATGCCGCTGCTTCCGGCTCCGGAGAGGAAGACTAGCTTCAAAGAGATAGAGATGGGCTTTTCGGAAGAGCAGGCAAGGCAAGAGGCTCAGCGATGTTTGCGATGTGACCTGGAAACATGACGGGAGGGAGACCATGAAGTCTATTACCAGGCAAAAGCCTTTTGAAGAGATCGGACAGCAACTGGAGGGTTTCCCCAGAGCTTTCCTCGTGGGCTGCGGCACCTGCACCACCATGACCAAGACTGGGGGAAGAGAAGAGGTGCTGGCTATGAAAGACCGCCTGCAAGGCGCGGGCAAAACGGTCACCGGCTGGACGATTATCCCCACAGCTTGCGACGAGATGACGGAGGTGGCCCTAAAGGAAAACGATACCTCTGTTCAGCCGGCGAACTGCATCCTGGTGATGGCCTGCGCTTTGGGAGTCCACCGGGTTTGTCTGTATGTCAACAAGCCGGTCCTTCCGGCGCTAGACACCCTATTCATAGGCATGGAAGACACGCCGGGCAGTTTTCGTGAGGTTTGCGCCCAGTGCGGCTGCTGCGTCTTGGGCGAGACCGCCGGCATCTGTCCTATTACCGCATGCCACAAGCACCTGCTAAACGGGCCCTGTGGTGGCACAAACAACGGTATGTGTGAAGTTGACAAAGAAAAGGATTGTGCTTGGACTCTCATCTATCAGCGCTTGAAAGAGCAGGGACGGCTGGATTTGATGCGGAAGTACCATCCCACCAAGAATTACCAGGTGGTGCCTAGGCCACGAATGGCCAGGGTCCAGTGAACAAGGAGAAAGAACATGCCGCAGAGCTTTAAGGAAGCAATCAGATCAGACAAATTCGTGGTGACCAGCGAGGTCGCCCCGCCAAAAGGGACGAATATCGAGAAGATGTGTCACCATATCGACCTCCTCAAGGATAAGGTGGATGCCATCAACGTCACCGATCACCAGAGCTCGGTAATGCGCTTTCCGTCCCTTGGCGGCTGCCTTTGCGTAAAGGAGAGGGATGGCGAACCCATACTCCAGATGACCTGCCGCGACCGCAACCAACTGGCCCTTCAAGCCGACCTTCTCCTGGCCTATGTCCGCGGTATTAGGAATGTCCTCTGCCTTACCGGCGATTCCATCGTGGTGGGCGACCACAAGCAGGCCGCTGACGTCTTCGCCCTGGATTCGGTGCAACTGTTGCACGCCATCCGGCAACTGGAGTCGGGAAAAGACCTGGGGGGAAACGACCTGGATGGGACGGTGCAGTTCTGCGTCGGAGCCATAGTAACCCCTGAGGCACGGCCCATCGAACCCCAGCTTATCAAGTTTGAAAAGAAGGTTGAGGCTGGCGCTGAATTCTTCCAGACGCAGGCGGTCTACGACTTGGACAATTTCCGCCGGTTCATGGAGTATGCCCGCAAATTCCCGGTGAAGGTGCTGGCGGGGATAGTCTTGCTTTCCTCGGCCAGGATGGCGAAGTACATGACCGAGAATGTCCCCGGCATTTTCGTCCCCCAACGCTTGATCGACGAACTAGCCAGCGCCCCCAAAGGCCAGGCCCTCAATAAAGGAATCGAGATCGCCGGCCGGATGATCGCTACCCTGAAGAAGGAGACGATCTGCGACGGAGTCCACATCATGGCTATAGGCCGGGAGGAAGTAGTCCCGGATATCCTGGCCGCCGCTGGGCTATCTCCCCAGACGATAACTCCGTCTTGAATCTAATCATACTCTATTATGAATATGGACTTGGTCGTCGATCTCACTCAGCCGAGAACCAGCAACGCCCTACCTCTACTAGAACTCCGCTACCGCCGGCTATCAGAAGCTTCATTTGGCTCCAGGTCGCAGGGCCGATGGCTGAAACATTAGCGAGTTGTTGCCCGGTACGTCGGCTAAACAACAGTCAGTTTCGTTCTGTTCTCGTTGACCCCCACACGCGTGGGGACGATTGGGGGAATTCCCCGACACACAAGAATATATGGTGTCCACCCCACACGCGTGGAATTGTGATATCATAAGCGCAGCCAAGCCGATTTGGAGAGGGCGAAGGAGGTGTCATACGGCTAAGGGCACAATCAGACGGCTAGTGGCAGACCGCGGCTTTGGGTTTATCAAGCCAGAAGTGGGACAAGACCTCTTCTTCCACCGCAGCCAGCTTGAAGGGGTGGACTTTGGTTCCCTCAGAGAAGAGCAAGAGGTAGAATTTGAGGTTGGAAAGGACCCTAATGATCGTCCCCGGGCGCTGAGGGTGAGGCTGGCTCCACCGAAGGGGGAATAGCGCTAAGCCCAGCCAAGCGGATTTGGAGACGGCAAAGAATAGCCTCAGGGGTCAATCGGTTGTATGGGCCTGGTAGTATCGTCATGTGACAGAGTGGCTGGATGGCATACAGCCAAGAGTCCGAATCCCTGCTATCCGCTTCAACTCTGCCGCTGTTTCCAGAGCGGGCCGGTAACTGAAGCCTATGCCGGCATGGTATTCATGGACCCCAAGTCGGTAGCCAGTCTCACCCCTTGCTCTGGCACTTCAAAGGTTAGGCAACGGCGCATACGCAGGTGTTCTCTGCAAAGGGCTCTATACTATGTTCGGCCCACTGCTGTGATAAAAAAGGGATTCCATACGGAGGTCTTCTCCCTCAACACGCACCCTCTGCCCCACGGACAGGAAGAACTCATCGTCCAGACGGACGCCGACCTCGCTCTGGCCGGGGCTGCAGGAGGCGAGCCAAGCCATCATCAGCAGGACGGGCGTTACAGCCACCCACAACTTCATAGCTGCTCTTATCCAGGCAGGGCCCTTGACCCATTCCCCCGGCACTAGTTGCCTGCCAGGGTGCTTCTGAGCAGGACCCCGTTCGCCCAGTAGAGACCGGTGGAACCGGAGGGCAAGAGGTCGTAGGTCTCAACCCAGTCGTAAGGCACATACTCCATCGCCACCACCAGCGCCCTATCCAGCATGTCACCCACCTGGAAATCGCCCAGGGTCCGTCCCTCAGCCGTGGGGTGGCCCGGCGAGGCCGTCAGTGTGCGGCCGTCGTTCAGCCTCAACCTCACTACGCGGAAGGACCCGGGCACCGGGGTCACCCCGGTCTCGAGCACCACCGCCGGGGTCCGCTCCATTGCCCCGTCACGCGTCCACACAGACATCCCCGGCCGCAACTGCTCCACCGGCACCGGACCGCTGGGCGTATCTATAAGAGTACCCCTTGCCAGGCAAATGGGATAGGTGTTAAAGCTGGGTTCTCTTCTAATTACGGTTATCTGGCCCGAGGGCGTGGTGGTTCCCTCGATACGCCACCCCTGCCCCTCTCCGATCCTGAGGGTGAAGCTGTATACGCCTCCCGAAGCGGTCATCTGCACCCCTAAGCTGAGTTTCTTGTGCTCGCGGTAGATACGGACCTTCTCCTCAAGAGTGTACTCAGCCTTGCTGGGCAGGCCAAGGCGTTGCAGAATCGCCTCAAATTCGGCGCTATCTGCCCTGATGGTAGAAGACTGTTCCTGGGCACTTCTCTCTTCTTGCCCCTCTCGTGGCACCGGCCAGAAGTCGGGGTCCACATAGAATACCTCTCCAAAGTTGTCGATGAGGCGGTATTTCAGCTCGGGCACCGAGTATGTGACTTGGGGGGTTGGAGCAGACGTAGGAGCAGGAGTAGCAGTGGGTGTCCCTGTCCCCACCGGAGTTGTAGTGGGGGCAGGCGTTCCAGTGGGTGTTGGAGTCCAGGTTGGGATGGGAGTAGCAACGGGCGTCGGCGCTGGCTGGGTGCATCCCAATGGAATGAGGACAAGAACTGCGAGCAGCATCAACCATTTCACCGCCCCTTTCATCACCTCCACCTCGTGTCGGTTCATTTTACCGTTTCGCGCGTGACCACCGCAACATCGTGCCGGACGGCACAATTCTGTAATCGGGATGCCGTGCCCTATGGCAATCTCCCGTATGGCAGCCCTTCACCAGCACACAGTCTTGAAGCGCCGGGTGACTTGGGGCGGTTGTCCTGGCTTTGGGCTGGTCAGAACTCCAGCCCTTGGGGCCCACTCCAAGGCGTGCGTCCGTAGCCGCTCAAGAGAGAGTCGAACTGTCCCTGAATACATATCTGGAGGTGTGGGTGGTTCAGAGCTGGCTCTTGACAGCGAATAGGGGACTCACTATGATGCCAGCGAATGCTGGGCCGGGAGGGAAGGTTTATGGAAGAGCCTATTATCAAAGCGACTGGCGTTCAAAAGGTCTACGACACCGGCAAAGTGAAGGTGCATGCCCTCCGTGGTGTGGACCTGAGCGTCCAGCGGGGCGAGATGGTGGCAGTAATGGGGGCTTCGGGGTGTGGCAAGACAACGCTACTCAATGTGTTGTCAGGGCTAGATGACCTCAGCGAAGGCACGGTGGTCATTGATGGCCCTCCCATTCACCAGATGTCTGATGCCAGGCGCACCCGCTATCGGGCCGAGAAGATGGGCTTTGTGTTCCAGGCCTTCAACCTGTTGCCGGTCCTCAGCGCGGTTGAAAACGTGGAACTCCCTCTGCTTGTGGCTGGGGTGAAGGCGGGAGAGGCCCGGCGGCGTGCCCAGGAGGCCCTGGCAATGGTGGGCCTGGCCGGGCAGTCCAGCCAGCGCCCTGCGGAGCTGTCAGGAGGCCAGCAGCAGCGGGTGACCATTGCGCGTGCCCTGGTGAATGAGCCGGCCATCGTATGGGCCGACGAGCCCACGGGGAACCTGGACAGCGAGACCTCTTATGAGGTGATGAACCTGCTGTGCCGGCTCAACAAGGAGAAGTCCCAGACCTTCATTGTTGTCACCCATGACCTGGCCGTCGGCCGCAGGGCGGACCGGATCCTCCGGATGGCCGATGGGATGATAGTGGAGGAGCTTTTCCCAGGTGGCGGGTAGTACCCTTCCCTATCCGGAAGAAACAAGCAACTATGGAGGCGAGATATGTTTGCAAGGGTGACGCAGTTCGAGATCGACACGATGAGAATCAGCCTTGACAGCGCACTGGAGCGCTTCAGGCAACTGGTGATTCCAGCGGCGAAAAGGCAGGAGGGGTACGAGGGCCTGTACGTACTCCGCACGCCCGAAGGCAAGGGCCTCATCATGAGCCTGTGGGCGAGCGAGGAGGCGGCGAAGGTTGGCCTGGAGAGCGGATACTACGACGAGCAGGTCGCCAAGTTTATCTCGTTCTTTCGCGCACCGCCCGGGCGCGGCCACTACGAGGTTGTCTTCGCCGAGGCCCCTAGTACTGGAAGGGTGTAGTCTTCGGCTCTTGGACCACTCGTTCAACCTGACGATACAACACAGGCGGGCTGGAAGCCGCAGGAGGCGATAGTGGAGAAGCTGTTTGGCATACCTATAGGCCAGCTCACGGTCATCCTCTTGGCTATCTTCGGGGTGGGCGTTGCAGTGACCGGCCTGGTCGCCATGCGCAACCGGGTCGTCTTCAAAATGGCGGTGCGCAATATCCCACGGCGCCGGGCGCAAACGGCCCTCATCGTGCTGGGCCTGATGCTGGCCACCCTTCTCTTTTCCGCCTCCTTCGCCACCGGCGATACCCTGACCCACTCCATCCGATCTCAGGCTGTGAGCCGTCTGGGAGAAGTGGACGTGGTAGTGAGAGCAGAGGCGGCGGATGCGTCCGGCCGCCCTGTATACTTCGAGGAGGCCTACTTTCAGCAGGTGCGGGAGCGCCTTGCCGGTGTGGCGAATGTGGAGGGTGTAGCACCTTTGCTCCAGGAGCGTGCACCCGTGGTGGCGCCGGGCAGCCGGCTGAGCGAGGCCCAGGTCGACATCCTGGGCGTGGCCGGGGAGTGGATGACGAGCTTTGACCGCCTCGTGAATACTACGGGAGAGCCTCTTTCCTTGGATGCCCTGAGCGGCAGTCAGGCATACATGAGCAGCGAGCTTTCCCGGAAGCTAGACGTTGGCCAGGGGGACACAGTTCAGGTGTTCCTGGGACGACAGCCGACCAGTCTGGAGGTGGCCGCAGTCTACGAGAAGGGAGCCAATCCGGCTGGGGAGCTTTCCATGGTGATGCCCCTTGCAGGGCTCCAAGAACTGACGGGGAACGCAGGCAGGGTGAACTCCGTTCTTGTCACGAACCGGGGAGGCTCCATCGGGGGTGCTGAGCACACCGACGCGGTCATATCCGGCCTTGAGCCTGCGCTGGACGGGACAGGGCTTGAGGCCGTACCGGTGAAGAGAGACGCCCTGGAGCAGGCCGACGAGCTGGGGAGCATATTCTCCAGCATCTTCCTGTTGTTCGGGCAGTTCTCCATTGCGGCGGGCATCTTGCTCATCTTCCTCATCTTCGTAATGCTGGCCGCGGAGCGGAAGCGGGAGCTTGGCATTGCGCGGGCCGTGGGGATGCAGCGCGGCCACGTCATACGCATGTTTGCCTTTGAGGGAGCCGTCTACGCGCTCATGGCTGCCGCTGTGGGCAGTCTCCTCGGCGTGGTGGTCGGGTGGGGGATGGTTCGTATCATGACCGTCGCCTTTGGCCAGGTGGACTTGGAGCTGACCTACGCCTTCAGTTGGCGCAGCGTGGTCATGGCCTATACCCTTGGGATGGCCTTCACCTTTGCCGTGGTCTTGGTCTCCTCCTGGCGAATCAGCCGACTGAACATCGTGAGGGCCATCCGGGACATCCCCGAACCTCGTACAAGTCGCAAGACTATCAGGGGACTGGTTCTGACTGCCTTGCTTCCTATCATAGGACTTCTCTTGACATTCTCTGGCCTCCAGAGCGAGCAGGCGTTTGCCTGGATGCTCGGGACATCCTTCGTCATTATTGGTTTGCCCCTGCTGGCCCGGCGCTTCGGGTTGCCGGACAGGGCCGCTTTCACCGTGGCAGGGTTGGGCCTGGTGGTCTGGTGGCTTCTTCCATCAAGTGTTTTCGAGGGAATCCTGCCGCAGATGCAAATGGGCATTGAGATGTTCTTCCTCAGCGGAATCATGATTGTGCTGGGAGCGGTGTGGGCCGTCATCTACAACTCGGACGTACTGCTGACAGCCGTGGTGCTCCTCTTCGGACGCATCAGGAGCCTGCCGCCGATACTGAAGACTGCAGTCTCCTACCCTATGCATAGCCGGTTCCGGACGGGAGTGACCCTGGCAATGTTCTCTCTGGTGGTGTTCACCCTGGTTGTGATGTCTTTCATACTCCACGCAACGGCAGCTGTGTTTGAAGACACGGAGGGGCTGTCAGGCGGGTTCCAGATACGGGCCACCACCAGCTACGCCAACCCCATCCAAGACATCCAGGGCGACCTTGGCAGGACCGACGGTGTGAGCGCGAATGACATCCAGACCATTGGCAGCTTCACCGGCGCCATGGTAGAGGTGAAGCAGGAGGGGACTGGCCAGGAGCCCGAGGATCTTCTCATCCAGGGAGTTGACGCAGGCTACACAGACAACGTTACCTACGGGTTTGCGATGACCGCTCAGGGGTATGACTCGCCGCGAAAGGTGTGGCAGGCTCTCCAGGACGAGCCTGGGACGGCCGTCATCCCTTCCTATCTGGTGCCGTCCAGAACCAGCTACAACGTGGGGGGGGCCGCACCGCCCCTCCGCCTGGAGGGTTTCTGGCTGGAGGACAAAGTGCTCCCTGACGTCTACATTAAGGCGCTCGACATCCGTACAGGCACGGAGCAGAGGCTACGAGTCATCGGGGTGCTGGAACAGACCGCCATCTATGCACCGGGAGTGCTCACATCCCAGCAGACGGTGAACACCTTGCTCGGCCAGAGCGTGCCGCCCCAGGCCTACATGTTCCGGCTCACGGAGGGCGCGGACGCTGGGGCCGTCGCGAAGGCGCTGGAGGCCACATTCCTGGAGCACGGTGTGCAGGCGGAGGTGATGGCAGAGGAGATACGGAAGAATGCCAGCACAAACCTGATGATTAACAACCTGCTCCAGGGCTTCATGGGTCTGGGCCTGGTGGTGGGCATTGCCGCCCTGGGGGTCATCGCTGCTCGCTCCGTGGTGGAGCGGCGGCAGCAGATCGGCATACTACGAGCACTGGGTTTCCAGAAGGGAATGGTACAGCTTTCTTTCCTGCTGGAATCCTCCTTCGTAGCGCTGCTTGGCATCCTTCTAGGCGTTGCTCTGGGCATTGGCGTGTCGGCTCAGGTCATCGACGGGATGGCAGAGAGCTTCGCCGGTCTCAGATATGAGGTCCCGTGGTTCAACATCATCACAGTGGTCATTGTCGCCTATGGCGCTTCACTTCTGACAACCTATCTGCCGGCTCGGCAGGCATCCCGGGTATATCCTGCTGAGGCGCTGAGGTTTGAATAGACGCCGCTGCCATCCAGCCCGCGGGAGCGCGGTGGGTCAGCAATGGCGTCCATTGCTGCAGGTCAATGACTCTCGTCTCCTTTTCGTGTGACAATAGGCATCTTGGCCGTGCCCCACTGGGCGATAGCGTTGTATAATGGCGGTGGCGGGATGGCGGAACGTCGGCTACGACTTTGGCGATAGAGGTCATCTGGGACCCCGCCAATGAAGAATACGAGGAAATCACCGAATGGCTCGGCGGAGAATTCGACCCAGAACGATTTAACGTCGCACACATCAATGAAGCGTCGAAAACCATAAAGTGAAAACTGGCTGAGCAGTCCGGGCAAAGAATGGTTGAGACTTCAACTCGGGAGGCCGCCGCACAGGGATCGCGCAACCGTTCGTCAGATTGTGGTTAGCGTTGACACTACACATGTGGAGTAGCATAATCTGGCACTGAAGAGTAGTCCCATGGAGGAAGACTGATGGCTCATAGGAGGCGATTGCCTATAGCCATTCTGGTTATGGCTCCTCTGCTGCTGTCCATATCGTATCATGTGGTGCAGGCTGACCAGACAGAGTATTCCTACGATGCCATCATCGTTGACATCGATATTCTACCCAATTCAGAAATGGAGATTACGGAGACACAGCGCTTGAACTACGCGTCAGGTACCTACCATTACGCCTACCGCTGGATACCGCTGGATAGGGTCGAGAGCATAGACGATGTTCAAGTCTGGGAAGAGGGGCATCAGTATCCGGCCAACCCGGCAGTGAGGGAATGGATAGAGGAGCGAAGAGAGACCGGCGGTGCCCCGGGTGGCGACGCCCGTGCTTTCTCTACCTGGGTTGAGAGCAATAGACTTCATGTTGGCTGGTGGTTCCCTGAAACCGTGAACATGATTCGGACCTTCTACGTCAAGTATACGGTACGCGGTGGGCTTCGCTTTGATGAAAGGGGTGACCAGCTTTACTGGAAAGCCGTCTTTGGGGACCGGGATGTGCCGGTTGGCCAGGCCACGGTAGAGGTTCACTTCCCCGGACCATTGCCTCGTGAGCAGGTCCAACTCATCAGCTACGGAGCCCCCGCACGAAGTCGTTTTGTTGATGCAAGTAATGTCGAGTTTGCAGCGGCAAACCTGGCCCCGAAAGAGGAACTGGAAATAAGAATCCTCTTCCCTCACGGGATAGTTAGCGGCACACCGCCTGCGTGGCAGGCCGGTGTGGAACGGCTCGAAGCTTATGACCTCGATGTCAAGCCGTGGGTGAATCTCGGCTTACTCGTGCTCGCCCTGGCAGTAATCCCCTTTGTCGGATTTCTCTGGCTGCGGCGGAGACTAGCTACATCCGGTGCCAAGCCTGACCTCGCTACTACCCCTCATATTTTGCTTTCTCCTCCCAGCGAACTGCCACCCGCCCTTGTCGCCCTGCTTGTGTCCCGGCACACTAGCCCTGCGGCATTGCCGGCGACCATTTTTGACCTGGCCAGAAGGGGCACCATCGAGATTGAAGAGATGAAAGAGAAACACCGTTTCGGCACCAGGGAAGACCTTATCATCAGAAAGCTGAAGGACGATGAGAGGTTTTCTTTTGAGCGTCTTGTCTCCCAGGCCGTCAGCAGCCCTGAAGGAGAACGGCTATCCAGCAGAAGAAGCTCCCTATCTTCCCTGCCCAAGGACTTCAACAGGAGCGCCGAAGAGGAAGCCGTCAGACAGGGATTCTTCGCCGAAGAGCCTTCCAGGTCAATGAAGCGCCTGTATGTCCCCGGAATAGTGCTGGTCTCTGGCGCTGTGGTGATAGGGCTGGCGGTGAGCCTGCTCGCATACCGGTTCGCTGAGTTCATCTTTGCGCCCTTTCTTGCGCTGTCTGTCCTGGGTCTTGTGGCTATATGTCTGGCTCCAAGATTGCCCCAGATGACCGAGCATGGAGCCAGGGAAGCCGCCCCCTGGACAGCTTTCCGCAAATACCTCCAGAATGTGGCCAAAGACCGAAAACTGGCGGCAACAACCATCGCTGTCTGGGATAGCTATCTCCCGTATGCGGTATTGTTTGGACTGGGTCATCGGTGGGTGAAGCAATTCAGCGAACTCGATGCTTCAGCCCCCACCTGGTTCTATGCGTGGTCACCCTCCGGGCAGCAGATTTCAGCGGCATCCGGTCATCCCTCCCTTGGTTCTATAGCTGACGCGTTCAGCAGCATGACCAGCACCATCCATAGCACTTTCACCGGCGGCGGTTCAGGTGCGGGTGGAGGCGGCGGCGGTGGTGGAGGCGGGGGAGGTGGGGGCGGGGGGGGCGGTTCAGGCTAGAGACGCAGAGGGCTATGTCACGGGAGTCTAGGCCAGTTCTGGCTCTACTCGCGATAATACTCTTGGGAAATCTCCTCAGGATTTTCGACTTGGGTAGCGAAAGCCTGTGGCTGGATGAAGCCACCAGTGTAGTCTGGTCTCAGGCCAGCCTGGTATCGGTGGCGGAATCATCCGGGACACTCCACAATCAACCGCCCTTGTATTTCGCCCTTCTTCATTTTTGGATGCTTCTTTTTGGAACGGGTGAAATAGCAGCGAGGTCTCTATCGGCAATCTTCGGCATCATTTCCGTATTCCTCATATATCAAGTAGGGTGTCGGCTCTTCAACAGGAGAGTGGGCCTCATAAGCAGTTTCCTATCCGCCATATCCTACTACTACATCTATTACTCTCAAGAAGCCAGGGCTTACAGTCTGCTCCTGCTGCTTACACTGCTATCATTCTTCTTTTTCATAACAATACTGAAAGCGGAGAACACAAGAAAATGGCATTTCCCTTGCTACTTCCTGTGCAACCTCTTTTTGGCTTACACCCATGTCTACGCCCTCTTCGTGATAGCTTCGCAAGTGTTTTATTTCCTCCTGTTCTGGGGCAAGTACAGGCGCTTGAGGTCGCGGTTCCTGGGGGTGCAGATAGCTACAGCCGCGTTCTTTTCGCCCTGGATACCTACTTTTCTTGGGCGAGTTTCGGCGATATCAAAGGGCTTTTGGATATCAGAACCTTCCTCAGCGAGTCTGGCTGACACCATCGCAACGTACATTGGGTCTGGCTGGGGGCGGCTTCTTCTTGTACTGGTTTTCTCTTGCCTGTGCCTGATGGGGCTCTTTGCTATTGAGAGGCTCAGTGGCAAATGGGCTTTGAGCAGACCCATACAGAGTCTCAAGGGGCTGAGTTGGAACATCTCGCTTGGACCTGCTGAAGAAATCCTGCTGCTGCTCGTATGGTTTGCCTTCCCCATCGTGATACCTTTCTTTATATCCCAGGTTTCCACCCCCATCTATTTCACGAAATATACAATTGGCGCGTCGCCTGCCTTGTACCTGTTGGCGGCACGAGGTATGAGCGCCTTCAACAAGAAAGCCGTGTATGCCTTGCTTATGCTTGTTGCCGCACTGTCCCTGCCTGGATTGAGGGACTACTATGCGCATGACGTGAAGGAACAATGGAGAGAGGTAGCAGCCTTTATTGAGAATGACTCTCAAGCAGATGATGTTATAGTCATCTGCGCCTCCTATTGTCAGATTCCCTTCGACTACTACTATAGGGGGGACTTGGAACGGTTTGGCATAGACCCGGACGTGACGGACAACGAAAAGATAGCTGGCCTCGTAGACAAGGCCGTCGCTGGGAAACGAAGAATGTGGCTGGTCTTGTCTCACCAGGGAGAAGCTTCAGTCAAGGACTATCTGATAGAGACGTACGGAAGGAGTTCTTTGCTACTGGAAAACAGATTTGTTGAAATCTCGGTTTGTCTTTTCGACTTGCGCGTCGAGGGGACGGCCAGGCCGTAGAGGCGTTTCCTGACCCTTGCTTCAGCCGCCTTCAATTCCTTGTCCAACTCTTGGCTCCAAATTGCGTGGAGACGGTATAATGTATTGGATATACTCGCGCAAATGAAGCAGGTTTGCCATGGATGACAAGAGTCTGGAGATTCTCGAGTTCGACCGCGTAAGGGAGATACTCGCTGGCTTCACTTCATTCCCGGCCAGCCGCGAACTTACCATGGCTATTCACCCGCTTTCTGATTGTGAGGGGATTTCCTTGCTGCTCAGGCAGTCGGCGGAAGCACGTCAGCTTCTTTCACTGAAGCCGGACTTTTATCTCGGTGAGGTGGGCGACATTCGCCAGGCGGTGACAATGGCGGCTCGGGGCAAGGTTCTCCAACCACAGACCATCCTAGAAATTCGAAAAGCCCTGGCTGCTGTCCGTCAGGTTCGCAGCGACCTGGAAGAATTATCAAAGAAAGTGCCCCTGCTCTGGGGCATCGCCAGTGGCATCGTTCCGCTGCCTCATCTCGAGAAGGCTATCGCCAGGTGCCTGCAGCCAAGTGGCGAAGTGCTTGATAGCGCCTCTCGCAAGCTGGCCACCGTCAGGCAGCGATTGGTGCAAGTGCGCAAGCAGGTCTTGGGACGTCTCGAAGCCATCATGAAGACGCCTCAGGGAATCAAGATAGTCCAGGTACCTATGGTCACGGAGCGAGAGGGAAGATATGTCATTCCCATCAAAATGGAGTTTCGAAAGGCACTGAAGGGCATCGTTCATGATGTTTCCAACACAGGAGCTACAGCATTCGTTGAACCATGGGGGATTATGGAGCTGGGTAATGAGCTTAGAGAGCTCGTTACGGAAGAAAGGGATGAGATAGAGAGGATTCTTGCTGACCTGAGCGCTGAGGTTGGTGACAACGAAGCGCAAATTCTTCGGAATGTGGCCCTTGTTGCTGAGCTTGACGTGTCTCTGGCCAAAGCAAGGTATGCCAGGAAGTCGCAGGCCACAGAGCCCAAGCTGACCGTCTTTGAGGAAGGCGGAAAGGGTTGCGTGCTCAAGCTTGTTGAGGCCAGACACCCATTGCTCCCAGAGAAAGCGGTGCCACTTACTATAGAGATTGGACGGGACTTCTCCTGCCTTGTAATCACCGGCCCCAATACGGGTGGTAAGACGGTGGCGCTGAAGACAATCGGCCTGCTCAGCCTCATGGCGCAGTCCGGCATACCGATACCGGCGTCGGGCGAAAGTAGCCTTCCGGTCTTTGATGGTGTATTCGCCGACATAGGCGACGAGCAAAGCATCGAGCAGACACTTTCCACCTTCGGCTGGCACATGGGCAATGTCGTAAGAATCGTCACGAGTGCTACGGAAAAGAGCCTTGTACTTCTTGACGAATTGGGTACCAGCACTGACCCGGCTGAAGGGGGTGCCCTGGCCCGCTCGATTTTGCTCCATTTTCTGGCGCGGAGAACGATGACCGTGGCTACCACGCACTACGGGGAGTTGAAGGTGTTTGCGCATGTGACTCCGGGGACGCAAAATGCTTCCTTTGACTTTGACCCAGCTACGCTGAAGCCCACATTTCATCTGACAGTGGGTGTTCCGGGCGGCAGCAATGCGCTGGCCACCGCTTCACGCCTGGGTCTACCCCCCGAAATCGTAAGCGTCGCCAGAGAGATGCTGCCCAAGGGTACCCAGGAGTTGGAGGCCCTGCTAGCTGATTTGGCCAGTGAAAAGCGAGGAGTTGAAGCCCTGCGTCATGACTTGGAGACGGAGAAAGCAGATGTAGAACGGCGGAAGATTGAACTGGCGAATGAACTTCAACAGTCTAGAGCTGAGGAACGGCAAGTCATTGAAGAGGTCCGCGACAGGGTACTCCGCGAGGCTGCTGAGCTGCAAAAGGAAATACGTCAGGCTGAATCAGAGCTACGCAAAGAGAAGGCCAGAGAAGGAATCGAGCGGGCCAGAAAGGCGCTGGCCGCCATGCGCGAGCAGATGAAAAGCCAGGTTTGGCAGCCCCGGGCGGACAAGGCGACGGATGAACATGTGGCAGACAAGGACGCCATCACCGTAGGCGATAGCGTCTTGCTTAAAGAAACCGGCTTGCAGGCAACTGTACTATCAGTATCGGACAAGACGCAGCAGGTCGAGGTGCAGGCCGGGCAGACGAGGCTCAAGCTAAGTCTTGGTAGCCTGGAGAAGGTCGGCCCTTCTTCTGCGGGGGCAACGCCGGTATTCACCCCGGCAACAAAGGTGTCGAGAAGACAGCCGGTTTCACTCGAACTGGACCTTCGGGGCAAGCGTGCGGATGAAGTAGAGCTGCTGCTCGATAACTATCTCAACAACGCCTTCCTGGCCAATTTGAGCAAGGTACGTATTGTTCATGGTGTCGGCACCGGCGCAGTACGTAAGACTGCCAGAGATTGTTTGGCTTCTCACCCCTTGGTCGAGTCCTCCCGCCCTGCCGAGCGGAGAGAAGGTGGTGAGGGAGCAACCAACGTTATCCTCAAGGCGTCAGGTACCCAATGAGTGAGAACAGCGTTATCCAGATGATGGCGGCAAGGCGTTTTCGTCTTGGCAAGCAGAGAATGCTTGACTTTCTTGATGAGCTGAGAGAGGCCAGTGGTGAAGGTGTCTCACTGTATCTGCCGCCCGGCTTAGAACCTGGTGAAGTGAACAAGTCTCTTGGAGAAACGCTTGGCTTGCAGGGTATACCTCCAGAGCTGAGTGAGTTTGCCGTTGCTTCGAAACAGGGAGTTATCATTTTCTGGGGACCGTCGCGAAAGTGCCTTGTTACGCCGCCATTCCCAGTCGAGGAGAAGGGCTTCTATCAGAACTACGATATTGAGGGGCTGCGTTCCATGCTGACGCACGACTACAAGGTTGCCCTCATTCTAATACGTCTTGGCGCATATGCTATCGGTGTCTATCAGGGTCAAAAGCTAGTCGGAAGCAAGGTGGGAACCGGTCTTGTCCATGCAAGGCACAAGCAGGGTGGTTCTTCGCAGGCCCGTTTCGCCCGGCACCGGGAAAAGCAGATAGAGTATTTTTTGAATCGCGTCTGCGGCCATGTGCGGGACCAGATTGAGCCTCACCTTCAGACACTGGACTGGGTTACCTATGGAGGCGCCAGAACCACAATACTCTTGCTTCGTAAACAGTGCCATTTCCTGGGACAGTTTGACGGCCGTACTTTGCCGCCCCTGCTGGATATACCTGAACCGCGCAAGGCTGTGCTAGAAACGGCAATAGACCGAGTCTGGGCAAGTAGCCTCATGGAATGGCGTGACAATGAAATCTTGACCTAGCAGGGTGATGAAAAAGTCCCGTAGAACGAGACCTTAGCTTTGGATCTGTCGGATATTTCGTATCTGCGTTTGGTTGGGCACCCCCTTTTTCGGCACCCTGTTAGGGCCCTAATAACGGCATGTGTGAACGCTTGTGAACGCTAGGGGCTAGGCTGGCAGGAGGGCGAGCTGGCGGGCGGGAGCTGGAGGCGGGGCAGGCAGGACCAGGGCAACTCGGAGCTTCTTGGCCCTGGCGTGGGCCTGGCCGTGGTGGTGGGCGCACAGCGCCATCAGGTTCTCGGGCCGGTTGAGCTTGGAGCAGGCCCGGGGCTGGCCGTTCAGGGGCGCTTACGCTGGTCCTCACCGTGCCTGAGGCCGAGCTCGTACTGAACTCTTTTGCCCGCGCGATAAGGGAAGCGAAACAGGGGTCTCGACCACCGTCTGTGCAGTCCTCAACCAGGCCAAAGAAGCTAGGGCATCGTCAGTCACCAGAACGTTCATAGGACCTGCTAGTCAGAAGATGTCACGCAGGAGTCCTGAAACAGATAGCGCGGCTGGTGAGATTCGAACTCACGACCACTGGTTCCGAAGACCAGTGCTCTGGTCCGCTGAGCTACAGCCGCTGGGGTGAGCGGAGGGATTCGAACCCTCGATCTCCAGGGCCACAACCTGGCGCCTTGAACCGCTCGGCTACGCTCACCACAAAGACCATTCTATCCCCTCTAGATGCCTTCTTGCAAGCTGGGAAGATCCTGAAAGAGCCGGACAAGCCCCGGGTCAAACTGTTTTCCCGATTCCTGGGCGATAATGCGGCGGGCCCTCTCCGGGGTGAAGGCGGGGCGGTAGGGCCGGGGGGAGGCGAGGGCGGAAAAGGCATCGGCCAGGGCCATTATCCGGGCAAGAAGGGGTATCTCCTCTCCCTTCAACCCGTCGGGGTAGCCCCCGCCGTCCCAGCGCTCGTGGTGATAGCGGACCGCCTCCCCCACCCCCTTCCCCAGGGGCCGGGCAATGCGCCATCCCAGCGCCGGGTGGGCCTTCACCTCCCGCCACTCCTCGGGGGAAAGGCTCCCCCCCCTTCAAGAGGATGGCCCGGTCCAGGCCTACCTTGCCTGCATCATGGAGGATGGCCCCCAGCCGCAGCTCACGGAGGTCTTCGGCAGAGAGGCCGGACCTCTCCCCCAGGGCCAGGGCGGCGGCCATGGCTTTTCTGGTGTGGCCCCGGGCATAGGGGTCCTGGGCCTCCACCGCCTCGGCCAGGGCCAGCAGCACCTTCTCCCCCTCCACCAGCCCCTCATAGAGCCGCCTGAGCCGGACAAGGGCCCTGGCCCGGGAGGCCAGCTCCCGCCGGCGGAGGGGGCGGAGGAGGACCTCATCGGCCCCCACCTCCCATCCCCGGAGCCTCCCCTCCTCCCCTTCAGCCACCATCAGCACCGGCACCAGCCCATCCCGCTCCTTTATCCCGGAGCATAGGGAAAAGGGGTCAGTCCCGGAAAGGCAGGAGCCCAGCACCACCAGGTCGGGCGGGTGTCCTTGCTCCCCGGCTTCGGCCTGGACCTGGACATCAAAGCCCTCCACGGAGAGGACGGCTTCCAGTAGGCGGCGGCGGGCGGGGGATGCCTCCACCACCAGGGCCCTGGGCTTCACCTCTCCTGTGTCCTGGCCTGCCAGCGGAGGAGCACCCCCCACCCCCGGCCGGGCCTGAGCTCTACGGGATATAAGACAGCCAGGCAGGTCCCCTGATAGACCCTCTCCACGCCCTGCTCCGAGTTGGAGAAGGCCTCCACGGGAAAAAGCCAGAGCCGGGCGGGCTGAGACAGAGCCAGCTTCAGCTCCACCCCCAGGTGGCGGTTCCCCAGGACAATCGCTTCTGCCTTAAGCTCTGCCCTGCTGTCCAGGAGGCCGGCAGCCTCCCCTGCCCGGAAGTAGGCCTGGGGGTTATGCCCCCCACCCAGGAGGTTCAGGTTCCACTCGGAGAGGAAGACGCCCCTCCAGGAAGAGCCCCCCCGGTATTCCAGCCGGTATTCCACCTCAAAACCCTCGTCCAGCACCCTGAAGGCCTTTTCCAAAAGGAGGGGCTGGCCCCCCACCCTGCCCTCCCGCCTCAGGACAAGGCACCGACCCGCAACATCGGTCTCAAAGGCACCCCCGGCGAAGTCCCCGGCATCGGCATATTCCCCGTGGCCGAAATCCTCCAGGCCCACCCCTTCCTCCAGGAAATGCTCCAGGGCGGAGGTCCGGGGAAAGGGGTCATAGCTGGGAGTGAGCACTTCCTTCTCTTTGATGCGGACGAGGTCGTGGATGCTCTTCAGTCCCCCCTCCTCCCCCCCCCGCTCCAGGAGGGCCCGGTGGTAGGCCTCCGGGCGGCGGGCCAGGGTGGACAGCAGGTTAGAGGCAGGGAGGTAGAGGTCCCACTCCCCCAGGGCCCCCCCCTCCCCCGGCCTGAAGAAGAGGCCCTGGTCTCTGCCCTCGTAGACCACCTCCTCCCTGCCATCCAGGTCCACATCCTCCCTCTCCCAGCCTGAAGGCCCCAGGACGCCCCAGGCCTGTCTCTCGGCCCGGAGGAGGTGATGGTAGGCTACTGCTCTGAGGTCGGCCAGGTAGAGGCCGCCGAAGATGCCGTGCCAGTAGGCGCAACAGGACTGGGCCCGCCACAGGTCATCCCGTCCGTCCACCCCCTTCTCCAGGGCGCGGTAGACCAGGCGGTGAGTCCGGAGCATCCTCTTGTGGAGCCAGTTGGCCTCGGGATATTTCACCAGGAAGTGCCTCCAGAAGCCGCCATGCAGGAAGTCCAGCACCTCCGGCCGGGCCTGGAACTCCCGCTTCAGGGCCTCCAGGGCCTCGGTCTTCTGGGTGGGAAGGGCCCACTCCAGCATCTCATCGTAGGAGGCACAGGGTAGGTAGATATTTCCCAGGGGAGCAAAGCTGGTGGCATATTCCCCCAGGGGGATTGGGGTAAGCCAGGAGGCGCTCCCCTCTATGGCGGAGAGGAACTCCTCCACCCAGCCCTCCTCCCAGCAGCGTTCATAGGTCCCCGGCCAGACCCCGAACTTCTCCCCATCATCCGCCATGACCACGATATGCCCCGGCCCCCCTTCGGCCAGGGAGCGGAGGTAGTCCATGACCTGAGGCACCGTCTTAAAGGGTATGGAGTAGCGCAGGGCCTTGAGGGAGGAGAAGACCTTGAGTGGGTGCCCCTCTTCCTCGGTGAGGCGGTAGCCGAGGAGGTCCCCTCCCTCCAGTCCCACCATCTTGAAATGGATATCGTCCACCACTGTCCACTCCGCCCCTGCCTGGTGGAGGGGGCGGGGGAGGGAGGGCTCCCACACCCTTTCCGTCAGCCACAGACCGGTGGGACGGACGCTGAAGAACCCCTCCAGAGCCCGGGAGAGCTTCTCTATCTGTCCCACCTTGTCCCGGTCGGGGATGGCGGGCAGGATGGGCTCAAAATAGCCCCCCGACATCGCCTCCACCTGTCCCCGCCGGACCAGGGCCCCCAGGCGCCGGAGGTACTCCGGCCGTTGCTCCTGGAACCAGTCTATCAGAGGTCCCGAGTTGTGCAGGGAAAGCCTTATCAGGGGGTGCCTCTCCAGGGCCTCCAGCATAGGCAGGTAGGCCTTCTGGTAGGCCTCCTCTATCACCCAGGGGAAGTTCCCCACCGGCTGGTGGTTGTGGATGGCCAAGCCCAGGTAGAACGTCAAGCCGAACCCGCCAGGATCCGGTCCACTATCTTCACCGCCAGGTCCCTGGAGGCCACCAGCTTGTAATAGGCCTCCCGCTTCTCGGGCTCAGGGCATCCGGAGAGCTGGATGGACCGGTAGGCGTTGAGGATGACCTCCTGCTGCTCCATGAGCCCCCGGTGGATCATGTTGATGTCCCACCAGGGCTTGCAGGAGGCCCACCAGAACTGGCAGCTGTGCATGGCGGGGTCCAGGAGCCCCCGGGCGATGTCGGCGTAGCGGCAGCTATCGGCGTTGTCGGCCAGCTTGAGGGTCTTCTTCACCAGGGCTATGGCCAGGCCCAGGTGTTCCCACTGCTTGTGGTGGATAGGGTTATCTTTGGCATTCCACAGAGGATATATGTTCTCCGCCTTCATGTCCTCCAGGCTGGTGGACCAGGAGCCGGCGCGGGGCTCCACCGCCGCGCCCGGGGGGAAGCGCTTCAGGAGCTCGCTTATGGTGACTATGGTTATTTCCGCCGGGGCATAGTTAAAGAGGTCCCGGGCCTGCTGGTCAAGGGCCCGCCTCTGCTTCAAGGGGGCTTCCGGGGAGTGGGGGACGATGGCATCATAGACCTCGTGCAGGAAGAGCTTCTCCCAGTTCAGGATGTGGTGCCCGAAGGTCTCGGCATCCATGGCCGTGATTACATAGATATCCCCCTTGTCACTGCGCAGGCCCCGGAGATGCTGGATGAAACCCGGGCCGTCAATCCCCTGAAAGCTGATCTTGTTACTCAGGATATCGTCCCGGAAGAACAGCGCCAGGCGCTCCCCGTCCACCTCAGTCTGGTAGATGATGTCCATGGGCCATGCGGCGGGGCAGGCCACCCCGGCCAGGAGCAGCCACTCGTGGCGGGACTCCATCACCGGCTCCAGGACCTCCCGGCTCCAGGCCATCTCCGGGGGAAAGAAGCCACGGGGTTGATATAGGTCACCAAGGAAGTGGCGGTTGGTGAGCTGGTTGCGCCTTATCTGGTGCTTCATCTCTTCTACAGGGATGAGGGGGAGGATGGGGTGATATTTGGCCGAGCCGGTAAACTCCACCTGGCCCCGCTCCGCCAGCTCGTTCAGGCCCTCCAGCACCCCCTTCTCCCCCCTCTCCCAGAGCATCTCGCTCAGCACCCCCTGGATGTTCACCGTCGCTTTGGCATGGGGATGGTCCCGGAAGACCTGGAGGAGGGGGTAATAGGCCTCATCGCAGACCTTCTTGAGCACGCTGTACATCTGGGTTGGGGGCTGATAGAAATGGAAGAAGGGTGCCCAGTATATCACCTGCTCCCTCCTTGCCTGAAGAACCAGGCGGCTACCCCCAGGAGGCCAGGGTCATCTCCCAGGGCTGGGGGGACCATCTTTACAATTCCCGCCGGAAGGGCAAAGGCCCTCTGGCGCAGGGCCCTCTCCGCCGGCCCCAGGAGTAGCTCCCCCATGTTGGCCACCCCGCCCCCCAGGATGAGGAGCTCCGGGTTGAAGATGTTCACCAGGTTGGCCAGGCCGATGCCCAGATATTCCCCCGCCCGCTCAATTACCTCCCGGGCCAGGGGATCCCCCTCCCGGGCCGCTCTATGGACCATCTCCGCCGTCATCCGCTTCTTGAGCCTCCGCCTGGCCTCCCGGGCGATAGCCCAGCCGGAGGCCAGGGCCTCCAGGCAGCCCCGGCTGCCGCAGTGGCAGCGGGGCCCTTTGGCCTCAATTACCTGATGACCCACCTCCCCGGCCGCGCCCTGGGCTCCCAGGTAGAGCCGGTCATCGGCTATGATGCCGCCGCCAATGCCGGTGCTGATAGTGAGGTAGAGGAGGTGATGGAAACCCCTGCCGGCCCCAAAGGTGTGCTCCCCCAGGGCGGCGGCGCTGGCATCGTTCAGGAGAAGAGTAGGGAGGCCAAACCTCTCCTCCACCCTCTCCCTTATGGGCAAGTCCTGGAACTCCGGGATATTGGGAGAGATAGTGACCACCCCCCTCCCCATATCTATTATCCCCGCAGAGGCCAGGCCGATTCCCTCCACCCTGGCATTTCCTGCCCCGACAAGGACTTCTTCAATGGCCATAGAGAGCTGGCCCAGCACCATCCCCACCCCCCCGCCGGCACGGGTGGGCTGCCTGGCCCGGAGGAGGACCTCTCCCATCTCATTGACCAGGGCCGAGCGGACATTGGTCCCCCCCACATCCACCCCCACGACCAGCCTTTCCATATCTTAGCTTTCTATTCTAGCGCCTGTCCCCTGCCCTGTCATCCCCCTGGCTGGTCCAGATACAACTGACAAAAGGGGTAGCAATGAACGGTTGCCTCATGTTGCCGTTTTCCTGCTCTCGGCTAAGGCATATAATGATGTGGCAATTCGTTCACAGGGGTGAGAAGTGTTCAACCCAGCATATGTTGGCGTGGTGATGATAGGGCTTCTGCACGGCTTTGAGCCCGGGCACGGTTGGCCAGTGGCCGTGCTGTACTCCATGAAGAGAAGAAACGCCGTTGCCAGCGCAACTCTCAGCTCATTCATTATCGGCATTGGGCATCTTGTGTCATCCATAGCCGTTGTTGTCGCCTATGTTCTACTCCAAAACTGGCTGGATTTTGAAGCCCCATGGATGAAGTATGTTGCCGCGGCTTTGCTGCTGGTCCTGGCTTTCAGGTTGTTCAGAGAAAAGGTGGACGACCTGGAAAGGCAACATGGTCATCGTCATCCCGGCGGTCCAGAAACGGAGCACAATCACGGGCATGAACACCCAGGGCAAGGCGAACACACCCATGAGCATGAGCACAGGGCAGCAGTTGTGCTGGGCCTCCTGGGACTGGCTTCATTTGCTTTCATCCTGGGTTTTGCCCACGAGGAGGAAATCGCCCTGCTCGCTCTGGCAGCCGGCGGTCTCAATGCCTGGACCCTTATGATGGCGTACGGCGTTTCGGTCCTGCTGGGGCTCATCACGGCAACCATCATCGGCGTCAAACTCTACGAACAGCTCCAGCCCAAACTCGCCCGGTACGAAAAACACATCCCAAAGATGGGCAGTGTTCTTCTTGCGGCAATGGCTATCATAATCGCCATCGGGTGACGGTCTGGCCTAATGTCTGGTCGGACCAACCGCCCTTCGTCGGCGGGCGATATTCCGTATCGTTTCTACCCTGGGGATGAACATGGGCACCCTCTTCTTGTATTCCAGATATTCCTGCCCGAATTTCTTCTCCATCTCTTTCTCCTCAACAGCTTTGACATAGAAGCCATAGAGAACAATAAGAAGGGGTGCAAAGATAAAGGTGAGAGACATGGAGCCAAGCAGGACCCCCAGCCCCAGGAGGAAAAGGAACCCGCCAAGGAACATGGGGTTTCTGACATAGGCATAGAGCCCTGTAGTGAGCAGACTTGGGGGTGGATTGAAGGGGACCGGGGTGCCCCCGGCCCGGAAAAAGGCCACAACCGGCCAGCCACCGAGGAGCCAGCCCAGAAGCAAGAGAGGGATAGATAGCCCGAGGCTCCACCACGAGGAGCTGAAACGGGGAAAGGAGAGCCATCTGTCCACCCAAAGGGAGGCGAAGACGGAAAGCACCACGAAACCATAGAATAGTAACGCGGCCGACGGGGTGAGGATAATTCTAAGCCCCCTTTTTCCCGTAGCCACCCGATAGACGAACTCGGCGTATCTATCCCAGATGCTCATCCTGCCTATCGGGCCATATTCTATCCTCTATCTCCGGCCCTGTCATCCCTTTAGCCAGGCGGGCATGTCTGATAGAATGCTCCCTGCAATGTATGACCTGCTGATAGTGGGTGGGGGGGTGGTGGGGAGCTACCTGGCCGGGGAGATGGCCGGCCTGGGCCTGAGGGTGTTGGTCCTGGAGGAGCACCAGGCCCCCGGGGAGGACATCACCTGCACCGGTATCGTGGGCAGGGAATGCCTGGACCTGCTGAATCTCCCCCCCGGCCTGGTCCTGCGGGAGGTGAAGGGGGCAACAGTCTTTTCCCCCTCCGGCCTGGAAGTGGCCCTGGAAAGGGAGGAGCCCCAGGCCTTTGTCCTGGACCGGCCTGCCCTGGACCGCCACCTGGCAGAGAGGGCCCAGGCCCGGGGGGCGCAGTATGCCTGGGGTGCCAGGGCCAGAGGGCTGGCCACGGAAGGGGGGAAGGTGGTGGCGCTGGGGGAAGGGGACTCCACCTGGCAGGGGGAGGCCCTGGTCCTGGCCTGCGGCTTCGGCCCCACCCTGCCCTCCCATGCGGGACTGGGGGAAATCCGGGAGTCCACCACAGGCATCCAGGCGGAGGTGGCCTCCCCGGTGGAGGGGGTGGAGATATACCTGGGGAACAGCTTTTCCCGGGGCTTCTTCGGCTGGCTGGTGCCCACCCGGCCCGGCCGGGCCCTGGTGGGCCTCATGGGCAACAGGCCCTATCCCGGATTCCAGGCCCTCCTGGAGCACCTGAAGGGAAGGGGCAGGATAGACTCCATTCCCCCCCGCCCCGCCTCAGCCCCCATCCCCCTCCGCCCCCTGCCCCGGACCTACGGGGAAAGGCTCCTGGCGGTGGGGGAGGCGGCGGGGCAGGTCAAGCCCACCACGGGAGGCGGCATCTACTACGGCCTCCTGGGGGCAAGGGCGGCGGTGGCCACCCTGAAGCGGGCCTTCTCCTCCGGGGACCTCTCCGCCCGGGGCCTGGCCCCCTACCAGAAGGAATGGCAGAGGGTATTGGGGAAAGAGCTGAGGGTAGGGCGCTGGGCCAGGGGCATCTTCTCCCGCCTCTCCGACCGCCAGATGGATGAGCTGGTCCGGTTCTTCAAGGACTCGGGGCTGGCCGAGGAAATGGTGGGGGGCTTCTCCTTTGACTGGCACTCCCGCCTCATCACCCGGGCCCTGGGCCACGGGGGCCTCAAGACCTTCCTGCGCCTGATAGGAGTAGGGCTTTCAAGAGGTCCGGCGCAGGCTGAGCCCCGCCAGAAATAGCATCACCAGGGCAAAGCCCCCCAGAAACCCCAGCTGGGGCAAGACCCCGGAGAAGCCGTTCCCCTCCAGCATAATCCCCCGCAGGCCCTCGATGGCATACCTCAGGGGCATTATCCTGGAGAGGTCCTGGAGATACCAGGGCATCTGCTCCACCGGCCAGAGGAGGCCCCCCAGCAAGAACTGGGGCAGGATGAAGAGGGGGATGAACTGCACCACCTGGAACTCGTTCCTGGCCCAGGTGGAGGCCAGGATGCCCAGGTTCAGGGAGCCGAGGGCCACAAGCAGTTGAAATGCCAGCACCTCCCCCAGGCTCCCCCGGTATTTCATCCCCAGCACCCAGATGGTGAACAATAGCAACACCACCAACTGGAGGGCGGCGAAGAGGAAGAAGCCCAGGAGGTAGCCCACCACCAGGTCGGCCCGGGTGGCCGGGGAGGCCATAAGGCGCTCCAGGGTGCCCTGGAGGCGCTCCCGGAGGAAGCTCACCCCGGTGAGGATAAAGACAAAGAACAATACCACCACCGCCAGGCCAGCCGGGGCCAGGTAGTCAAAGAGCCCTGGCTGGTCCGGCACGCTGAGATAGATAAGCGTCATCAGAAACAGGGGAACAAAGAACATCATCCCCAGGGTCCTGGGGTCGTGGCGCATCTGGCTCACAATCCTGCCGGCAATAGCCAGGGCCCGGTCAAGGGACACGTTCACCTCCCTTACGGATGAAGTGGAGGAAGGCCTCCTCCAGGGTAGCGCCCTCTTTTCCCGTGGCTGCCTTCAGCTCCTGCGGGCCACCTTCCGCCACCACCCTTCCCTGGCGGAGGAAGGCCAGGCGCTGGCAGTGGGCGGCGTCGTCCATAGTGTGGCTGGATATAACCAGGGTCTTCCCCTCCTTCACCAGAGCCTGGAAGTGCTCCCAGAAAGCCACCCTCAGCTCCGGGTCCAGCCCCACCGTTGGCTCATCCAGAAGGAGGAGCCGGGGGCGGTGGACCAGGGCGCAGGCCAGGCTCAGCCGCTGCCTCATGCCACCGCTGAACCGGTGCACCGGGTCCTGCCGGCGCTCCCAGAGGCCTACAAGGCGCAGGGCCTCCTCCACCCTCTCCTTCCTCTCCCCCCTCCTGGCCAGGCCATAGAGCCGGGCAAAGAAGCCCACATTCTCCCGGGCGGTAAGCTCCAGGTAGAGGGCGCTGAGCTGGGGCATATAGCCGATTTCCTGGGCCACACCCCGCCCGGGAAGACGGCCCAGCACCCTTACCTTCCCCTTTTGGGACCGGAGGAGGCCCACCAGCACCCTGATGAGGGTGGACTTCCCCGCCCCGTTGGGCCCCAGGAGTCCATAGGTCATCCCCTGTTCTACTCTGAGGGTGAGACCATCCAGGGCCTTAGTCTCCCCATAGCTGTAGCTTAGCCCCTCCACCTCCACCGCCGGGGACTGCGCCAGAAGATTCACCTATCCCCTCCGGCCCTTGAGCGCCAGGGCCTTCTGGTAGAGGGCCAGGTATTTCCGGGCCGAGGCCCCCCAGGAGAAGTCCAGGCCCATGAGCCTTTTCTGGAGATTCCTCCAGGCCTCCCTCTGCTGGTAGGACTTTACCCCCCGGACTAGGGCCCCGGCAAGGGCAGCAGGCTCATAGGCATCAAAGACGAAGCCCCGGCCTTTGGCCAGGGCGGGGCTGAGGTCGGCGACGGTATCCGCCAGGCCCCCGGTGCGGCGGACTATAGGGACGGTGCCGTAGCGCATGGCTATCATCTGCCCCAGCCCGCAGGGCTCAAAGCGGGAGGGCATAAGGAAAAGGGCCGAGCCCGCGTAGATGAGGTGGGCCAGGGCATCGTCAAAGGCCACCTGGACGGCTAGCTGCCGGGGCCGGCGTTGAGCCAGCCCCTTCACCATCTCCTCATACTGCGGCCGGCCCCTCCCCAGGATGGCCAGCTGGAAGTCGGCCCGCGAAAAGGCCAGCTCCAGGGCCTCCTCAAGTATATCCAGCCCCTTCTGCTCATCCAGCCTGGAGACCATGCCGATAAGGGGTATATCGGGGCTAGCCGGCAGGTCCATGCGCCGCTGGAGGGCCTCCTTGGCCTCCCCCTTCCCCGCCAGGTCCGAGGCGCTGTAGGGCCGGGGGAGGTAGGGGTCTTTCTGCGGGTCAAACGCATCGTAGTCAATGCCGTTGAGGATGCCGAAGAGCCTTTCCTTCCGGCTCTCCAGGAGCCCCTCCAGCCCCTCCCCATATTCCGGGGTGAGGATTTCCCGGGAGTAGGTCTCGCTCACAGTGTTGACCACATCGGCATGGAGGATGCCCACGGCCATAAAGCTCAACGCCCTGGGGTGGTGGGGAGGGATGAAATCTTCTTTCAATCTTGAACGGGCCATAAAGTCCTGGTCAAAGGGGCCCTGATAGGCCAAATTGTTGATGGTGAAAACCGTCGCCCGCTCGCCGGCCCAGAGGGGGAGGAGGCCGGTATGCCAGTCATGGCAGTGGAGGACTTCGGGGGAAAAGGGTGGGTCCTTGAGAACCTCCAGCACCGCCCGGGAGAAAAAGAAATAGCGGTCCCGGTCATCGGGCTCCCCGTAGTAGATGGCGGGGCGGGCAAAATAGGTGGGGTTCTCAAAGAGCCACAGGCCCACCCCCGGGGCGAGCAAGCCCACCTTCAAGCCCACCGCCTCCTCCCGGCCCAGGGCCTCCACCTTAAAGCGGGCCACCTCCCTGGCCCCAAAGCGCTGGGGGTCAATCATTCCGTAGAGGGGGAGGGCAACTGCCACCTCAACCCCCAGCCCGGCCAGGGCCTTGGGCAGGGACCCCACCACATCGGCCAGCCCCCCCACCTTGGCCGCCGGTGCCGCCTCAGCAGCAACGAAGAGGACCTTCATCGCCCCTCCCTCTCCTCAAAATAGTGATAGTCCAGGTAGGGAAAGACCCTGTCCCGCTCCCAGAGCTCCCGGCAGAGCTGGAGGTCGGGCCCCGTTATCTCCCCGGCATCGGCCACCCGGGCCAGGGAATTGAAGCGCTGGAGATGCTCCTGGAAACGGAGGGTGGCATACTCCCGGGCCTGCCCTGTGGTGATGAGGAAGGGCCAGTCGGAGCTCTGGAGGAGGAGGACTTCCCTTCCCGCCTGAGAGAGGACCTCCAGGAGGGGCCCCTGGGCCTGGGGATGGCGGGCCGCAAGGCCCTCCATCCGCCTTTCCGCCTCATGGATGAGGGGCCAGACCCATCGGGTCTCCCCGTTGTCCCAGGTGAAGTGCCCCCCCGCCTGCCCCCAGGAGCCCTCGGGGAGGGCCAGGGCATCCTCTGGGGGGTGGGCCTCCAGGTAGCTTGAAGCCGTCGCCATCTCCACCCCGGTGCTCGAGGATAGCTTCTCCAGCACCTGGCTGAGCCATTCTACCCCCTCAAACCACCAGTGGCCGAAGAGCTCGGTATCATAGGCGGCCAGGATAATGCCATAGTGGCCCGTCTCCCGGTGGAAGGAGGCCAGAAGCTCCTCCACCAGGCGGGAGTAGTGCTCGCTGTGCTCCGCCACCACCTGGCGGGCCTCCTCGGGACTATAGAGGTCCTTATAGGCCAGGTCCAGGCAGGAGCCGGTGACCTTCCAGTATTGAAGGCCAGAGACCCCGTCCTTCTTATGGAACTCCCGGTAGCGGAAGTCGCCGGGGTAGCCCCAGTCGGCGGACCAGACCTGCATCCCGGTGCGGTTGTTCCTGCCGATGGCGGCCACCGGGGCCCCCGATACCCAGTAGGGAAGATAAGTGCTCTTCAGGGTCGGCTCCCGGTAGGCGGGGAAGGGCACCAGGAAGCGTCGGGGGATGTCGCCATAGGGCCCCAGCACCCCACCCATGGCCTTCCCCACCGGCTCCCCCCCCTCAATCAGGTGGGTCTCCACAAAGAAGAGCCCTATCCCCAGCTTCTCCAGGAAGGCCTCCAGCCCGGGCCTGATATACGATTTTCCCCCTTTGCCGGTAAAGAATCCCGGCCGGTAGCCGCACTCCGGAAGCCATAGGGACCGGGGTTCCCGGCGGAAGTGGTGCCGGTAGCCCTCCACCCCCGTGCGGAGCTGGGCAAAGATGGAGGAGTCCCTCTCCAGGAGGGGCAGATAGGCATGGGTGGCGGCGCTGGCCACCACCTCAATATAGCCCTCCTCCTGGAGGCGGCGGAAACCCCCCACCAGGTCCCCCCCCAGAGAGTAGAAGCCCTCCAGAAGTCCCTGGTATCTGTCCCGGTAAAAGCGGGCCAGGCGGGCGCGGTGCTCCTCCTTCTCCAGGCGCTTTATATCCTCCTCTGCCCGGCGGACTTTGTCCTTCAGGAATTCCTCCAGGTGCTCCCGGATTAGGGGGTCGGCCAGCTGCTCCAGGAGGACAGGGGTCATGGTGATGGTGAGGCGGAAGGGGATGCCCCTCTCCCAGAGGGAAAGGAGGGCCAGGAGGAGTGGGAGATAGGTCTCCGAGGCGGCCTCGTGGAGCCATTCCTCCCCATGGGGCCAGCGCCCCGCCTGACGGCAGTAAGGGATGTGGCTGTGGAGGAGGAAGGTGAAGGCCCCCAGCTTCATAGAGGGGATGGTTTCATACCCGGTGGCGGCCGGGGGACTTCTTTTCCACCGATTCCCCGCTGGGGATGAAGTCCGAGGGGAAGTCCTCCTGCTCCGCCCAGCAGATTATCTTGACATTGCGGCCCACCTTAATCCCCGGGGGGATGTGGGCCCCCTTGCCCACGATGGTGATGCCGGTATTGAGGTGCTCCGGCTTATCCCGGTTGGGGGTATTATCTTCCCCAAAGCCCAGGGTGGAGCCGGCGCCTATCTTCACCTCTTTGTCCACAATACAGCGGTGGACCACCACCCCCCGCTCCACCTCCACATCATCAAAGAGCACCGAGTCCACCACCGTTGCCCCCTCCTCCACATAGACCCCCGGGGAGAGGATGGAGTTCAGCACCGTCCCATTGATGATACAGCCGTGGGAGACCAGGCTGCGGGAGATGCGGGCGTTGGGCCCGGTCTTGCTGGGGGGCAGGTCCCGGACCTTGCTGTGGATGGACATCTCCTCATCATAGAGGTTGAAGGGGGGGAGGTCCTGGATGAGGTCCATGCTTGCCTGCCAGTAGGCCTCCACCGTGCCCACATCCCTCCAGTAGCCCCGGAACCGGTAGGCAAAGACCCGGTACTTGTCCAGGATGGCAGGCAGGACGTCCCGGCCAAAGTCGTAGCGGCCGCCCGCGATGGCCTGCTCCAGGATCTTGAAGAGGGCCTCCCGGTTGAAGACATAGATGCCCATGGAGCCCAGGTTGCTCGCTGGATGGGCAGGCTTCTCCTGCCATTCTATAATCCTGTCCTGGGGGCTGAGGGTGACGAGGCCAAAGCGGTGGGCCTCCTCCAGAGGGACCTCCACCACCCCCACAGTGACATCGGCCCGGCGCTGGCGGTGGGAGCTTATCATATGGTCGTAACGCATGGTATAGATATGGTCCCCGGCCAGGACGAGGACGTCTTCCACCTTGTGGTCCTGGACAAAGTAGAGGTTCTGATGGATGGCATCGGCCGTGCCCCGGTTCCACTCCCCCTTCCCCAGCCCCAGATAGGGCTGGAGGATGGTGACCCCTCCGTTGGAGCGGTCCAGGTCCCAGGGCTTGCCAATGCCGATATGCGCCGACAGGGAACGGGGGTTATACTGGGTGAGGATGGCTACCTTGAAGATGCCGGAGTTGACACAGTTGGAGAGGACAAAATCAATAATCCGGTACCGGCCGGCAAAGGGTACCGCCGGCTTGGCCCTCTCTGCTGAAAGGATAGAGAGCCTCTCCCCGGCCCCCCCGGCCAGGACCATAGCTAAAACCCGCTGCATCACCAGAAATTCTAGACCAGCCCCCCCAGGAAATCAACAGAAGTCTTGACCCAGCCCCACCTTGCTGTTAGACTTCGCCGGAATTGACCTGACTCCTTTTCTTTGTTAGACTTACCCAGCTTTAGTGAACTTGGAAGAATTTTTTGGAGTGCTCCTCATTGCCGCCTCACCAGTGGTGGAACTACGGGGAGCAATACCGCTGGCTATTTACACCTACGATTTCCCCTGGTATTCTGCTCTTGCCATTTCTCTGATAGGTAACCTTCTACCAGTGCCTCTCCTTCTCGTCCTCTGGGATAAACTGTCAAGGCTCCTCAGCAAGATTGGGGTTTGCGAGCGAGTCCTGCGCTGGGTTTATGCCCGCACGAGGAGGCAAGGGAGACTAATTAAGAAATATGAAAGGGTTGGGCTTATGCTGTTTGTAGCCGTGCCCCTCCCTGGCACTGGAGCCTGGACCGGTTCCATCGCTGCCTTTCTCTTCGGTATGGAGTTTAAAAAGGCCCTCCTTTCCATTGTCGCAGGGGTAATTATTGCCGGAGTGATTGTTACCTGCCTGAGCCTTCTCGGTTGGGTAGGGGCGCTCCTTGCTGGCATAGGGCTTATAACCTTGGCCATCCTCGGTCAATGGAAGATTTAGGATGTTGAAATCCTTCCTCCTGGGGGCCCTGGCCCTCATCGCCTGGTGGTTCCTCCACCACCTGCGGGGTCTATCCCAAAAAGGGACTTGACAAAACAAAAGAGGGGTGGCATAATACTGTTTTGCGACGCTCAAACTATGCCTCTTTTTCCGAACGGCAAACCCTAGGGCCAGGCTTTTTGCTTTTTTGCCCCCGTTTACCCCATCGGGGCATAGGGGCCTAGTATTCTGCCCAAAGGAGCCAAGAGATGGTTTCGGAACTAGCTGTTCCTTCTCGCGTCCCCCAGGTGAGGTCCTACGCCCATGTCCCGGATGTACTGGAGGTCCCCAACCTCGTCCAGGTACAGCTGGACTCCTACGACTGGTTCAGGGGCAAGGGACTGGGGGAGCTCCTGCGGGATATCTCCCCCATTGAGGACTTCACCGGCACCCGTTTTGAGCTGACCTTCCTCAACCCCAACAAGGGGCCGGAGTATGGGCAATCCCGCTATGAGTTCCGCCCCCCCAAACACGATGAGGCGGAGTGCCGGCTACGGGACCTGACCTATGCCTCCCCTCTCTTTGTTACCGTCTGGCTCAAGCACCGGGAGGCGCCTCAGGAATACAAGGAGTCGGTCATCTTCCTGGGAGACTTCCCCCTGATGACCCGCCAGGGGACATTCATAGTCAACGGTGCCGAGAGGGTGGTGGTGAGCCAGTTGGTCCGCTCCCCGGGGGTCTATCTCACCCTGGAGGAGGATGTCACCACCGGCCGGAACCTCTGTTATGCCAAGCTCATCCCGGACCGGGGGGCCTGGCTGGAATTTGAGACCTCCAACCGGGATGTGGTCTCGGTGAAGGTAGACGGGAAAAGAAAAATCGCCGTCACCACCCTCCTCCGGGCCATTGGCTATAGCAACGATGAGAAGCTGAAGGAGCTCTTCCAGGATGTGGACAAAAACCCAGACCATCACTACATCCAGACTACCATAGACTGGCAGAACCTGGAGCTGGCCCGGGGCGGGGAAGAGGAGAAGCTAGACAACCAGGAGAAGGCCCTGAGATACATTTTCCGCCGCCTGCGCCCCGGGGACCCCGCCAACCTGGAGAATGCCCAGGCCCTCATCAAGAACCTCCTCTTCAACCCCCGCCGCTATGACCTAGGCCGGGTAGGCCGGTACAAGCTCAACCAGAGGCTGGGGAAAGACCTCCTCACCCTCAGAGGGGCCCTGCCCGAAGAGAGAGTTCTTACCCCGGAGGACTTGGTGGCCATTGGGCGGCATATTATCCGCGTGGACAATGGAGAAGGGCACCCCGATGACATTGACCACCTGGGCAACCGGCGGGTGAGGACGGTTGGGGAGCTCATCCAGAACCAGTTCCGCATCGGTCTCCTGCGCCTGGAGCGGGTGGTCAAGGAAAGGATGAGCATCATTGACCCCAAGGTGGCCACCCCGGCCAACCTCATCAACATCCGTCCGGTGATAGCCGCCCTGAGGGAGTTCTTCGGGGGCTCCCAGCTCTCCCAGTTTATGGACCAGACCAACCCCCTGGCCGAGCTCACCCACAAGAGGCGACTTTCCGCCCTGGGCCCTGGAGGCCTTTCCCGGGAGAGGGCGGGGTTTGATGTGCGGGATGTGCACCACTCCCACTACGGCCGGGTCTGCCCCATTGAGACCCCGGAAGGGCCCAACATCGGCCTCATCGGCAGCCTGGCCACCTATGCCCGGCTCAACCCCTACGGCTTCATTGAGACCCCTTACCGCCGGGTCACTCGGGAGTTTGAGAACGCCGACCCCAGACTGATAGGCAGGACTCTCAGGGAGAAGGTGACCAACAGGGAAGGCAAAGCAGTAGCCGAGGCGGGCAGCGTGGTGGACGAGAAGCTCTTCCAGCGCCTCTCCCGCCTGGCTCCCAAGAATATCCCATTGGTCCCCTCGGTCTCCTCCAGTCTGGAGGACATAGAATACCTCTCCGCTGACCGTGAGGAGGACCACACCATCGCCCAGGCCAACACCCGCCTGGATGCCCAGGGCCACTTCCTGGAGGAAAAGGTGGAAGTGAGGCGGGGCAGCCGCTACTCCCTGGAGAGCCCCCTCCGCATTGACTATATGGATGTCTCCCCCAAACAGATAGTGAGTGTAGCCACCTCCCTCATCCCCTTCCTGGAACACGATGATGCCAACCGGGCCCTTATGGGCTCCAACATGCAGCGCCAGTCGGTGCCTCTCCTCCAGCCCAGGGCCCCCATTCTGATTACGGGTATGGAGCGCCTTGCGGGCCGGGACTCGGGCCAGGTAGTCTTCGCCCGGCGCGAGGGGACAGTCGCCTCGGTCACCAGCAATGAGATAAGGGTGGTGACCGAGGAAGGGGAGGAGGTCCATCCCCTGATGAAGTTCATCCGCACCAACCAGGGCACCTGCCTCAACCAGCGCCCCCTGGTAGACAAAGGGGAGCGCGTCCGGGCGGGCCAGGTCCTGGCCGATAGCTCCTCCACCGACGGAGGGGAGTTGGCCCTGGGGGATAATGTGCTGGTGGCCTTCATGAGCTGGGAAGGCTACAACTTTGAGGATGCGGTCATCATCTCCGAAAGCCTGATAAGGGCCGACCGCTTCAGCTCCATCCACATAGAGAAGCATGAGATGGAGGCCAGGGAGACCAAGCTGGGGCCAGAAGAGATAACCCGGGATATCCCGAATGTAGGTGAGGAGAGCCTGCGGGACCTGGACGAAAACGGCATTATCCGCCTCGGGGCGGAGGTGGGGCCGGGGGATATCCTGGTGGGCAAGATAACCCCAAAGGGGGAAACAGAACTCACCCCCGAGGAAAAGCTCCTCCGCGCCATCTTCGGGGAGAAGGCCCGGGATGTGAAGGACACCTCCCTGCGCATCCCCCACGGGGAGAAGGGAAAAGTAATAGCTGTAAAGGTCTTCTCCCGGGAGGCCAAAGATGAGCTCCCCGCCGGGGTGATAAGACTAGTCCGGGTCTGGGTGGCCCAGCGCCGGAAGCTCTCGGTGGGGGACAAGATGGCAGGCCGCCATGGCAACAAGGGGGTCATCGCCCGCATCCTGCCCGATGAGGACATGCCCCTTCTCCCCGATGGCCGCCATGTGGAGATAATCCTTAATCCCATCAGTGTGCCCTCCCGGATGAACCTGGGCCAGGTCCTGGAGACCCATCTGGGCGGGGCGGCCTTCACCATGGGCTTCCGGGCGACATGTCCGGTATTCCAGGGGGCCACCTCCGAAGAGATAGAGGAGGCCCTGGCCCAGGCCTGGCTGGTCCAGCGCAGCGGCGCCCTCCAGTTCAGTGAACAGGGCCGGCCCCAGGTGGACTGGGGAAAAGCCCGGCCCTGGCTTACGGAGAAGGGCTTTGACCCGGAAAAGGTCTTCAGCCAGGTGGGGGAGGCCCGCCGCACCTGCCTCAGGGTCTGGCTGGAGGACCAGGGGGAGAATGTCAACGGCATTGCCGATAGCGAGGTGGAAGCCCTGTCAGACAAACTGGTCCAGGAGAAGCGCCTCTCCCCGCCCATCCACGGCAAGGTGGTGCTGAGGGATGGCCGCACCGGGGAACCCTTTGACCAGCCGGTAACTGTGGGCCATATCTACATGATGAAGCTTATCCACCTGGTGGAGGACAAGATACATGCCCGCTCCATCGGCCCCTACTCCCTCATCACCCAGCAACCACTGGGGGGCAAGGCCCAGTTCGGCGGCCAGCGCTTCGGCGAGATGGAAGTCTGGGCCCTGGAGGCCTACGGCGCCGCCCATATCCTCCAGGAGCTCCTCACGGTGAAGTCCGATGATGTCCTGGGCCGGGCCAAGACCTATGAGGCCATTATCAAAGGGGAGGAGATCCTCCAGCCCGGCGTCCCCGAGTCCTTTAAGGTCCTCCTCCAGGAACTCAAGAGTCTGGGCCTGGCGGTGGAAGTGCTGAACGAGGCCGAGGAGAAGGTCTCCCTGGCCGAGGAGGAGACCTTTGAGCTCCCCCGCATTCCCATGGACCTTCCCCCATTGAAGCCTGACCTGGAGAAAGGCAAGGAAGGAAAAGATGCCTGAGGTAAACGATTTCAACGCTGTCCGCATTTCTCTGGCTTCCCCCGAGCAAATAAGGGGCTGGTCCTACGGGGAGGTCCTGGTTCCCGAGACCCTGAACTACCGGACCCTCAAGCCAGAGAAGGACGGCCTCTTTTCCGAGAGGATATTCGGCCCCACCAAGGACTTTGAGTGCTACTGCGGCAAATACAAGAAGATCCGCTATAAAGGGGTCATCTGCGATAAGTGCGGGGTGGAGGTGGCCCGGGCCAAGGTCCGCCGCGAGCGTATGGGCCACATTGAACTGGCTGCCCCCGTGGCCCATATCTGGTTCTCCCGCGGCACCCCCAGCCGCCTGGGCCTTCTCCTGGACCTCTCCCCCCGTGCCCTGGAAAGGGTCCTCTATTTTGCCCAGTATATCGTTACCTCTGTTCACGATGACAAGCGCAAGAAAGCTATCCATGACCTGAAGGGGGAGACCCCGAAGAAGATTGCCGAGCTGGAGGAGAAGACCAAAGAAGAGGTCTCCCTCGTCCGGCAGAACCTGGGCAAGCTCAAGGCCGAGGAAAAGCAACAGGCCGTTCAGGCCATAGAAAGCCTGGAGCGCCGGCTGGAGGACGAAAAGGAGCAACTGGAGAGGGAAACTGAGGTCCGGATAGAGGAGATAGAGGACCTCAGCCTCATGACCCCTCTTCCCGAAAGCAAGTACCGGGAGCTCAAGGAGAAATACGACTTCTTTGAGGCCCAAATGGGCGCAGAGGCCATCCTGGACATCCTGAAGAAGTGGGACCTGGACGAGCTCAGGAGCCAGCTCCTGGGGGAGATCCAGTCCTCATCGGGCCAGAGGCGCAAGAAGGCGGCCAAGCGTCTGAGAGTGGTGGAGGCCTTCCGCCGCAGTGGCAACAAGCCGGAGTGGATGGTCCTTACCGTGTTACCGGTGTTGCCCCCGGACCTTAGGCCCATGGTCCAGTTGGATGGGGGCCGCTTTGCCACCTCCGACCTCAACGACCTCTACCGCCGGGTTATCAACCGCAACAACCGGCTCAAGAGGCTCTTGGAGCTGGGGGCCCCGGAGGTCATCATCCGCAATGAAAAGCGGATGCTCCAGGAGGCAGTGGATGCTCTGGTTGACAACAGCCGGCGCAACCAGCCCATGGCTGGAGGGGCGCGCCACCGGCTGAAGTCCCTCTCCGATATGCTCCGGGGCAAGCAGGGACGCTTCCGCCAGAACCTCCTGGGCAAGCGGGTGGACTACTCGGGCCGCTCGGTTATTGTAGTAGGCCCCGAGCTCCAGCTCTACCAGTGTGGCCTGCCCCGGAGGATGGCCCTGGAGCTCTTCAAGCCCTTTGTCATGCGCCGGCTCATTGAGGGGGGTCTGGCCCACAACATCAAGAGCGCCCGCCGGCTGGTGGAAAGGGCCAGGCCCGAGGTGTGGGACATCCTGGAGGAGGTGGTCAAGGAGAGGCCCGTCCTGCTCAACCGGGCCCCCACCCTCCACCGCCTGGGCATCCAGGCCTTTGAGCCCGCGCTCATTGATGGCAGTGCCATCCAGCTCCACCCCCTGGTCTGCGCCGCATTCAACGCTGACTTTGACGGCGACCAGATGGCGGTCCATGTCCCCCTCTCCCGCAAGGCAGTAGAAGAGGCCAGAAAGATCATGCTCAGCATCAATAACATGCTCCTTCCCAGCTCCGGTGAGCCGGTAGTGGCCCCTACCCTGGATATCGTTCTGGGTTGCTATTACCTTACCCAGGAAAAAAAAGGTGCCCGGGGCGAGGGCAGCACCTTTACCGGCTTTGATGAGGCCCTTATGGCCCACGAGCTGGGAGAGGTAGCGGTGGGGGCCAGGATAAAGGTGCGGGACAGGGAGGGCCAGATACTGGACACCACCATCGGTCAGGTCCTCTTCAACAGCGTCCTGCCCCCCCAGATAGGCTTCATCAACAGGCAGGTGGACAAGCCCTTCCTCAAGGGGCTGGTGGCCCGGTGCTACCAGCTCCTGGGCAATGAGGCTACCGCCCACATGCTGGACAACCTAAAGCACCTGGGCTTCCACTATGCCACCCAGTCGGGCATCACCATCGCCATGGACGATATCAAGGTACCCCTAGAGAAGCCCCATATCCTGGCAAAGGGTGATGAGCGCATCTCCCAGATTGAACGGCAGTACCAGATGGGCCTCATCACCGAGGAGGAGCGCTACACAAAAGTGGTAGATACCTGGACTGAGATTACCGAGGGCTTCAAGGACCTCATCCAGCAGGGCCTGGACCGCTATGGTGGCGTCTATATGATGGCCACCTCGGGGGCCAAGGGCAACATCTCCCAGATAATGCAGATGGCGGGGATGAGGGGACTGATGACCGACCCCTCAGGGAGGATAATTGACTTCCCCATCCGCTCCAGCTTCCGTGAGGGGCTCACAGTGCTGGAGTACTTCATCTCTACCCATGGTGCCCGCAAGGGCCTGGCAGATACCGCCCTCAGGACCTCGGACAGCGGCTACCTCACCCGCCGCCTGGTGGATGTAGCCCAGGATGTTATCATCACCGGAAAGGACTGCGGCACCACCCAGGGCATCTGGATATCGGAGCCGGAGGAAAAGGGCCTCCTCCAGCCCCTGGCCCGCCGCATCGTGGGCCGGATGGCAGCCGCTCCGGTGGAAGACCCCCGCACCCACCAGGTAATCGTGGAGCGCAACGAGGAGATAACCGAGGAGAAGGCCAGCGCCATTGAAGAGGCAGGGGTCACCCGGGTCTATGTACGCTCCCCCCTGGCCTGCCCCTCCCGTAAGGGGGCCTGCCAGATGTGCTACGGCCGGGACCTGGCCCGGGGCCGGCTGGTGGATATCGGCACCGCTGTGGGCATCATCGCCGCCCAGAGCATTGGGGAGCCCGGTACCCAGCTTACCATGCGCACCTTCCACACCGGTGGGGTGGTGGGCCTGGACATCACCAGCGGCCTGCCCCGGGTAGAGGAGCTCTTTGAGGCCCGGGCCCCCAAAGGCCAGGCCATAATCTCAGAGATAGACGGGGTGGTGGAGGTGCTTGAGGGGCCGGAGGGGAGAAGGATAAAAGTCACCAGCACTGAACTCCACCGGGACGAATACCCCCTGCCCACGGGGGCGGAGCTCCTGGTCTCCCAGGGCCAGAAGGTAGAAGCGGGCACCCCCCTGGCCCTGCCCTCCCCGAAGGAAAAGGGGGAAAACCACCTCCTGGCCCGGCGCTCGGGGGAGATAGCCATAGAAAAGGACGAGCTCTTTATCTACTATGAGGAGAACGATGTCCGGGACTACCTGGTCCCGGGCAATGCCCGTATCCGTCTCACCTCCGGCCAGCCGGTCCGGGCTGGCCAACAGCTTACCGATGGCCCCACCAACCCCCAGGACATGCTGCGCATCATGGGCAAGGAGGCTGTCCAGCGCTATCTGGTGAATGAGGTGCAGAAGGTCTATTGCTCCCAGGGGGTGGACATCAACGACAAGCATATTGAGACCATCTCCCGCCAGATGCTGACCAAGGTGAAGGTGGAAACCTCGGGGGACACGGATCTCCTCCCCGGGGAGCTGGTGGACCGCTTTGCCTACGAGGACACCAATGCCAAGATCCTGGCCGAGGGGGGAGAACCGGCCACCGCCCAGCCCGTGCTCCTGGGCATTACCCGGGCCTCCCTCAATACCGAAAGCTGGCTGGCCGCCGCCTCCTTCCAAGAGACCACCCGGGTCCTTACCGAGGCCGCCATCTGGGGCAAGGTGGACCGCCTGGTGGGCCTGAAGGAGAATGTCATCATCGGCAAGCTCATCCCCGCCCAGACCCTGGTAAAAGAGGCGGAGACAAGCCCCACCCTGGCCGCCGAGAAGGCCCTGAAAGAGGGGGAGGAAACCTAGTTGCCAAACCACATCCTCGCAACAGAACTAGATACCAGGAAATTCCGCCTCCTGGCCCTGACCCTGGCCGCTGCGGGCTTATATCTGCGTGCCGGGGCCATACCCATCTGGCCGGCCGTGGCCCTTATCCTGGGCTATTTCCTCTACGTCATGCTCCTGGGCTCCGTCATCCTGCCCCGGGTGAAAAGCCCCCATTTTGTCTATGCCATGATGGTGATAGACGCCGGGACCCTGGGGGCGGGACTGTATCTTACCGGGGTGCAGAGCACCCTCTTCATCCTCCTGCCCCTCTTCATCATCTACTACGCCATTTTCCAGGGCTACCGCACCAGCATCTTTGCCGCCATCGCCTTCTCCCTGATGTATACCGCCGTCACCTACGACCGTGAGGCCCTCACGGCGGGCAACATCATCTCCCTCCAGGTCCCCCTCTTCTTCCTGGTAGCCCTCATCAGTGGCTATCTGGCCCAGCGACGCCTGGAGGAGAGACGGGAAAAGGAGGAGCTCCAGGAGCTCATCCGGATGGAGAACCGGGCCCGCTCCCTCCTGGAGATGGCCCAGAGCCTGGGCCAGGCCTGGGAGCCCGAGGCCGTTCTCAAGGAGATGGCGGCCAGTCTGCCCCGGCTGGCTGGCCTGCCCGGCTGGGTGGTGTGTCTCGTGGAAGACGGAAAGTTCATTGTAAGGGACAGCAGCCTGGCCAAGGAGAAACTGGCCTCATGGGCCGGGGGGGACGGGCTATCCCTCAAGGCCCTCAGTTCCGGCGCTCCCCTGGCCCTGCCACAGCTACAGACAGGGGACGACCCGCCCCCATGGGCAAGGGAGGCGGGGGTGCGCTCCCTCCTCATCCTCCCCCTTCAGGCCCGGGGGGACACGCTGGGGCTGGTCTATCTCTTTTCCACCCTGGAGGAGAAGGAGTTCTCCCCCAACCTTCTCGGCCTGGTCACGTCCTACGGAGAGATGGCCGCCAACGCCCTGGCCAGCACCCGCGTCCAGCATGGCACCGAGGCCAGGATAAGACAGCTCACCGGCGAACTGGGGGAGGCCGTGAGCCACCTGGAGCGCCTGCGGGAGGCCCGCCGCCGCCCCGAGATTGTGGCCGGGGAGCTGCGCATTGACGGCCTCAAGGAAAAGGCCTTCCTTGGGGGGAAACCCCTCAGCCTCTCCCCCATTGAATTTGAGCTACTCTACACCCTGGCGGAAAATATCGGCCAGCCCGTAAACCAGGAGACGCTCCTCCGAAGGGTCTGGGGCAGTGACTTCACCGGGGGCAGCAATGTGGTGGATGTCTCCATCCACCGACTGAGGAAGAAGCTGGGGGAGGACGAGCGCATCCTCACCGTCCGCGGCCGCGGCTATATGCTGGTAGCTAAATAAGCCAGTTTCTTCAAGGGTAAGTAGCGCGTTTCCCCAGGTTAATCAGCCCGGCCAGGTAGCCGGCGCCGAAGCCGTTGTCTATGTTCACCACCGCCACTCCGGGGACACAGCTATTGAGCATGGCCAGGAGGGCCGCCAGCCCCTGGAAGCTGGCCCCGTAGCCGATGCTGGTGGGCACCGCCACCACGGGCGCCGCCACCAGCCCGCCGATAACGCTGGGTAGGGCCCCCTCCATCCCCGCCACCACTATCACCACCCGGGCCTGACGCAGCTTCGGGAGCTGGTCAAGAAGGCGGTGAAGGCCGGCCACCCCCACATCATAGGCCCGCTCCACGACGTTGCCCATGAGCTCGGCCGTGATAGCGGCCTCCTCCGCCACGGGCAGGTCTGAAGTCCCGGCGCTCACCACCATTACGCCCGGATGGGTGGGGGGCTCCCCCAGCCGGTCCAGCACCACCGCCCGGGCCTGAGAGTGATAGACCGCTTCAGAGAACTGCCCCTTTAGGACCTGGAAGAGGGCATCGTCCGCCCTGGTGATGAGGAGGCGGGGGGAGGCCTCCAGCAGCTTCCTGGCTATGCCCAGGACCTGGTCTGGGGTCTTCCCCTCCCCCAGGATGACTTCAGGGAAGCCCCGGCGGAGGGCCCGGTGGGTATCGGGCTTGGCGAAGCCCAGGTCCTCATAGGGGAGATGGGCCAGGCGTTCCAGGGCCTCCTCCACCCCCAGCTTCCCCTCCCTCACCCGGGTCAGCATTTCCTTCAGCCTCTCTTGCACGGGGAGATTATAGTCCTTTGCCTTACCCTGTGCTAGAATTGGCCCGATGAAAAAGGACCTGATGGAAATCCTCGCCTGCCCGGTTGACAAGGGGGAACTGGAGCTAAAGGTGGAGGTGGAGGAGGGGGACGAAATAGTCCGGGGCACCCTGGTCTGCAAGAAATGCGGGGTGAGCTATCCTATCAAAGACACCATCCCCCACCTCCTCCCCCCTTAGCTTGCCTGAACCGCATCACAGAGGCGAGTAACTCAGCTCGGCAGAGCTCCTGGTTCGGGCCCAATAGGCCGATTTGCCAACGGCTGAAAACACCCCTGACCGTGCCCCGGGCCCTGTGGCGCATCCCCGAGGGGGTCTGATTGTTATATCTGCGGGGGGTGGGATTTGGACCCGCAGGGGGTGTTACACCAGCGGATTTTTGGGGCCTCCCCCAACTGTCCCCCCACCTAAGGCAAACTTGACAGCGAGAGAGCGGGCGGGCTACAATTCCTTGTCGGACATCTTGAGACGAGGTGATAGTGTGCCCATCTACGAATACAAGTGCGCGAAATGCAGCCACACTTTTGAGAGAAGACAGCACTTCAATGATGAGCCGGTGGACGTCTGTCCCAGCTGCGGGGGCAAGTGCCGCCGGGTTATACATGCCAGCGCGGTGATATTCAAGGGCGGCGACTTCTATTCAAGCTCCAGCCGCAACCGAGGCCAGGAAGCGGAGGGCGAGTACTACAAAAGCGGCGAGGACTTCTTTGACCGCTCCGGCGTCAGCAGGGAAGAGACCATCGAGACAATGAAGACTGATGCCATCACGCGGAAAATGGTAGAAGACGCGGGCGTCGGCTAACCGGAGCTGACAGAACCGGCAGACAAGACACCTCATTCCCGAAACCGCACCACGCCACCGATTCCTTCCGACCGCCAGCCCGGATGTTGGCCCTCAAAGAAATACCGCCCCCATTACCCGCGCCATGCCCACGCCATCCCTATGCCAGGCCCAGGGAGTTCACCCCCCCGGCCTCAGGGGATAAAGCGGGCCCGGCTCTCAGGGGACTCCCAGACATCCACATAGGCCAGCTCCACCCCTTCAAGCTTGGGAGCGAGCTCCTGGTAGATGAAACGGGCCAGGTTCTCCGAGGTGGGGTTCTCCTCCTGGAAAGCGGGCAGGTCATTGAGCAGAGTGTGGTCCAGTTGGGAAACGACCGAGTGGAGCTTGAGCCGTAGCTCCACGAAGTCGTAGACGATACCGATATTGTTGGTTTTCTCCGCCCTGATGCCCACGACGGTGCGGAAACGGTGGCCGTGGAGGGCCTCGCACTTCCCGCCATAGCCCCGCAGAAAATGTGCGGCGTCAAAATGCCCTTCTACCGAGATTTCATACATGTCTCCGCCCTTTCATAGCCTTTTCGGGGGCCCAGCGCCTTACCCCCTCCCGGCCTACCCTGGCCAGGAGCTGGGACACCCTCTCCCCCCTCCCCGGGACCACCAGCTCCGGGGCCAGCTCCGCCAGGGGGACCAGGACAAAGGCCCTCTCCAGCAGGCGGGGGTGGGGAATGGTGAGGCTCTCGCTTTTCATGGCCAGCTCCCCGTAAACCAGGATATCTATATCTATGGGGCGGGGGAAGAAGGCCGGCTTTCGCCCCAAGCGGGCCTCAATCCCCTTTATGAAGGAAAGGAGCTCATGCGGCCCCAGTTCGGTCTGATAGAGGCCAACAGCGTTGAGGAAGAGGGGGCCTGTCAGCCCCACCGGGTCGGTCTCATAAAGGGGGGAGATGGCCACTACCCTTCCCCCCTCCCCCAGCAGTTCCAGGGCCTGAGCGATGTTCTTCTCCCTGTCCCCCAGGTTTGAGCCCAGGCCCAGATAGACCTCTACCACTTCTCCCTCACCACGGCATCGCTCATCCGGCAGAGGCGCGCCATGGGCCCGACATCGTGGACCCTGACGATGTCGGCCCCCCGGGCGATGCCGATGGCCACGGTGGCCGCCGTCCCCTCCAGCCTCTCCTCGGGGGGCAGGTCCAGCACCGCCCCGATGAAGGACTTGCGGGAGGTCCCCAGGAGGAGGGGAAAGCCCAGGGCCTTCAGCTCCTGGAGCCGCCCCACCAGGGTCAGGTTCTGCTCCACCGTCTTGCCAAAGCCGATGCCCGGGTCCAGAATGATATTCTCCCGGAGCACCCCTGCCTTGAGGGCCAGCTCTATGACCCTTTCCAGGTCAGCCCTGACCTCGGCCACTATATCCCCTTTTGCCGGGGCATCCCTCTGGTTGGCGGTGATGACCACGGGGACGCTATTCTCCGCCACCACCCGGACCAGGCCCGGGTCCCGCTTCAGGCCCCAGACGTCGTTTATCATATGTGCCCCCGCCTCCAGGCAGCGGCGGGCCGTGGTGGCCCTGTAGGTATCAATGCTGACAGGCACCTTCAGCCTCCCCGCCAGCCGCTCAAGGACCGGCAGGACCCGGCCCAGCTCCTCATCCGCATCCACCTGGGAGGCCTGGGGACGGGTGGACTCGCCCCCCAGGTCAATGATATCTGCCCCCTGGGCCTCCATCTCCAGGGCCCGGCTCACAGCCTCCTCGGGCCTGCCCGCCAGGCCATCGGAGGAAAAGGAATCGGGGGTGAGGTTGATGATGCCCATGATATAGGTCCTCTCCCCCCAGCGGAACTCCCTACCCCCGATAAGAGTCCTGCTGCTCATAGCTTTTCATTCTAGCACATACGAAAAAGGTTTGCCTTTTGGGGGCTTCCTCTGCTATGATAGGAAAAAGTTTTCACAGGAGAGGGGATGGGCATTCAGGACAGGATAGAGGCCCTGAATAAGCTGCGGGAGCAGGCCAGGCTGGGGGGAGGCGCCAAGCGGGTTGAGGCCCAGCACGATAAAGGAAAGCTCACCGCCAGGGAAAGGCTGGCCCTCCTCTTTGACGAGGGCACCTTTGAGGAGCTTGACCCCTTTGTCACCCACCGCGCCACAGACTTCGGCCTGGCCGAGCAGAAATACCTGGGTGATGCCGTAGCAACGGGCCACGGCCTCATCAACGGCCGCCCGGCCTTCGCCTTTGCCCAGGACTTCACCGTCTTCGGCGGCTCCCTCTCCGAGGTCGTCTCCGAGAAGATATGCAAGGTCATGGACCTGGCTGTGAAGAACGGTGCCCCCATTGTCGGCCTCAACGACTCCGGGGGTGCCCGCATCCAGGAGGGGGTGGCCAGCCTCAAGGGATACGGGGATATTTTCCTCCGGAACACCCTGGCCTCGGGGGTTATCCCCCAGGTATCAGTCATCCTGGGGCCCTGTGCCGGGGGGGCGGTGTATTCCCCGGCCATCACCGATTTCATCTTCATGGTCCGGGGAACCGGGCAGATGTATATCACCGGGCCCGATGTCATCAAGGCCGTCACCGGGGAGGAGGTGACCCACGAGGAGCTGGGAGGGGCAGTGGCCCAGGCCACCAAGTCCGGCGTGGCACACTTCATCCATGACAGCGAACAGGAGTGCCTCCAGGAGGTAAGGCGTCTTTTGAGCTTCTTTCCCCAGAACAATATGGAAGACCCCCCCTCCGTACCCCCCACAGATGACCCCGGCCGCCGGGAGGAGGCCCTCCTGCACACCGTCCCCGAGGACCCGGCCCAGGCCTATAACATGAAGGACATCATCCTCAAGGTGGTGGACAGCGGGAACTTCCTGGAGGTCCACCAGCGCTTTGCCGACAATATCATTGTGGGCTTTGCCCGGATGAACGGGAGGAGTGTTGGGATTGTGGCCCAGCAGCCCTCCCACGCCGCCGGCGTCCTTGATATCAACGCCTCGGTGAAGGCCGCCCGGTTTGTCCGCTTCTGCGATGCCTTCAACATCCCCCTGGTCACCTTCGCCGATGTGCCGGGGTTCATGCCGGGGGTGGAGCAGGAGCACGGGGGTATCATCCGCCACGGGGCCAAGCTCATCTATGCCTATGCCGAGGCCACTGTGCCCAAGGTCTCCGTCATCACCCGCAAGGCCTACGGGGGGGCATATATAGTTATGTCCAGCAAGCACCTGCGGGGGGACATCAACTACGTCTGGCCCACCGCTGAGATAGCCGTCATGGGGCCCGATGGGGCCGTGAACATCATCTTCCGGGACACCATCGCCAAAGCCGAAAACCCCGATAAGACCAGGAAGAAGCTGGTGGAGGAGTACCAGGCCAAGTTCGCCACCCCCTATGTGGCCGCCTCCCGGGGCTATGTGGACGATGTCATTGACCCCCGGGACACCCGCCCCAGGCTCATCCGGGCCCTGGAGATGCTCCAGAACAAGCGGGACACAAACCCGCCCAAGAAGCACGGCAATATTCCGCTGTAAGTGAAGGACAGGAAGGCTCTCGCCGCCGCCATCGCCGCCGTTGGCCTTTATCTTGAAGCCGAGAGGGTGGCCAGGCCCAGCCCCTGGCGTATTTCGGGGAGGCGGGAACAGCACCACCGGGACCCCAGGGCACGCCGGGGAAGGGAGAGATATGAGCGTCCGAAGCCATAGGAAAAACCATGTCGGCATCACGGATACCACCCTCCGCGACGCCCACCAGTCCACCCTGGCCACCAGGCTGAGGACCGATGACATGAAGCATCTGGCGGAGGGGATAGAGCAGGTGGGATTCCACTCCGTGGAGGTATGGGGAGGGGCCACCTTTGATGTGGCCACCCGTTTCCTGGGGGAGGACCCCTGGGACAGGATAAGAAAGCTCAAGGGCATCTTCAAGAAGACGCCCCTTCAGATGCTCCTCCGGGGCCAGAACCTGGTGGGATACCGCAACTACCCCGATGACGTGGTGCGGGCATTCGTGGAGACCGCCGCCTCCTGCGGCATTGACATCTTCCGCATCTTTGACGCCCTCAACGACGAGAGGAACTTTGAAGTCCCCATGAAGACGGTCAAGGCAGTGGGCAAACACGCCCAGGCCGCCCTCTGCTATTCCACCACCGAGCGCCGCCTGGGCGGCCCCATCTACACCATTGACTATTATGTCAAGAAGGCCCTCACCCTCCAGGAGATGGGGGCCGATAGCCTCTGTATCAAGGACATGGCCGGCCTCATTGCCCCCCAAGATGCCTTTGAGCTGGTAAAGGCACTGAAAGGGACCCTGAAAATCCCGGTCCAGCTCCATACCCACTATACCTCGGGGATGGCCTCCATGAGCTACCTCAAGGCCATCGAGGCCGGGGTGGACGTAGTGGATACCGCCCTGGCCCCCCTGGCCCTGCGCTCCTCCCAGCCGGCGGTGGAGCCCCTGGTAGTGGCCCTGGAGGGCTCGGAGAGGGAGACGGGCCTGGACCTGGCCCTCCTTCTGGTGCTGGACCAGGAGCTTGAGGCCCTCCTCCCCAACTATAAGGAGTTCCTGGACACCACCCGGGTGGCGGTGATAGATACCCAGGTCCTCGCCCACCAGATACCGGGGGGCATGATAAGCAACCTCGTATCCCAGCTCAGGGAGGCAGGGGCACTGGACCGGCTGGAGGAGGTCTATGCCGAGCTCCCGAGGACGAGAAGGGAGTTGGGCTATCCCCCCCTGGTCACCCCCACCAGCCAGATTGTGGGCATCCAGGCGGTGCAGAATGTCCTCTTTGGCCGCTACAAGATGGTCTCCCAGGAGGTCAAGGACTACGTCTACGGCCTCTACGGCCACCCCCCCGCCCCCATAGACCCCCACGTTCAGAAGCTGGTCCTGAAGGGCTATCCCAGGGGGGAGACCCCTATCACCACCCGGGCCGCCGATTCCCTGGAACCGGAGATGGAGAAGGCCAGGGAGGCTGTGAAGCACCTCTCCACCAAGCTGGAGGACGCCCTGACCTATGCCCTCTACCCCACCACTGGGATGAGGTTCCTGCGCTGGAAGTACGGCCTGGAGGAGATGCCTAAAGAGGTCAAGGCCATTGGCAGGGAAAAGCCCCCGGAGGCTCCCCCGGTCAAGGCGACGGAGAAGCCCCCGGCCAGGGCGCCCGGCCTGCGGCCCTTCCATGTCTATATCGGCGATGAATACTTCCGGGTGGAGGTAGCTCCGGCCGGGAGCGCTTCCCCCACCCCGGCCCCGGCCACCCCTCCCCCAGTAAAGGCGGAGGCCCCTGCAGCAAGAGCGGAGGCCCCCGCGTCAAAGGAGGCCCCGGCGGTCGCCCAAAAGGATGTGGTCATTGTTGCCCCCATGCCCGGCATTGTCATCCACTACGAGGTGAAGGTGGGGGACAAGATAAAAGAAGGGGACGGGGTGGTGGTCTTTGAGGCCATGAAGATGCAGATTGTCCTCTCCACCCCCAGCTCCGGGGTGGTCAAAGCCGTCAACTGCAAGCCCGGGGACAAGAGCGCCAAGGGGGATATCCTGGCCGTTATTACGGGTGAATAGGCAATGGGCATGACGCTGGCCGAGAAGATACTGAGCGCCAGGGCCAAGGCCCCCTGTCGGGCTGGGGATATCATTATAAGCCCGGTGGACCTGGTCTTTGCCCAGGATACCACCGGCCCACTGACGGTGAGGCAGTTTGAGGCCCTGGGCCTGGGGAAGCTGGCCAGCCCCTCCCGGACGGTGTTCTTCCTGGACCACGCGGCCCCCTCCCCCTCCAAGGAGCTGGCCAACGACCACCGCCTCCTCAGGGAGTTTGCCCGGAGGACCGGGGCGGTCATCTCGGAGGTGGGGGAGGGCATCTGCCACCAGCGGGTGGTGGAGGACTATGCCTCGCCGGGGGAGGTCATCGTGGGGGCTGACTCCCACACCGTAACGGCGGGGGGCCTGGGGGCCTTCGCCACCGGCATGGGCTCCTCCGATATAGCCGTGGCCATGGCCCTGGGCAGGACCTGGCTCCGGGTCCCCGAGGGCTTCCAGATTGCGCTGAATGGCTCCTTTTCCCGCGGCGTCTTCGCCAAGGACCTGATTCTCTATATCATCTCAAGGATTGGGGCCGATGGGGCCACCTACCAGTCCCTGGAGTTTATGGGGCAGGGGTTGAAGGGCCTTTCCATGGCCGACCGCTTTGCCGTGGCCAATATGGCGGTGGAGGCGGGGGCTAAGGTGGGCCTCTTCCCCTCCGATGAGACCACCCACAGCTACCTCCGGGCACGGGGGCGGGAGAAGGACTCCCACCCCCTTTCCCCCGACCCCGATGCCCATTATGTAAACAGCCTGGAGGTGGCCCTGTCCCGGCTGGAGCCTATGGTAGCCAGGCCACACCGGGTTGATAATGCTGTGCCCGTGGAAGAAGTAAAGGGAACCCCCATTCACCAGGTCTTTATCGGCACCTGCACCAACGGCCGGCTGGAGGACCTGGAAATAGCCGCCAGGCTCCTGGCCGGGAAGAAGGCCCGCTCCCGCCTCATCGTGGCCCCCGCCTCCCGGGGGATATTCCTGGAGGCCATGAAACGGGGCTATCTCCAGGCCCTGGCCGAGGCCGGGGCCATGCTGGTCGCCCCCGGCTGCGGGCCCTGCCTGGGGGTGCACATGGGGGTGCTGGGGGACGGGGAAAACTGCCTTTCCACCGCCAACCGCAACTTCCAGGGACGGATGGGCAACCCCCAGGCCTTCATCTACCTGGCCAGCCCCGCTACCGCCGCCGCCACCGCCATTAAAGGGGAGATTTCCGACCCCAGGGAGTTCCTGTGATGAGAAAAACTCTTAGAGTAGGCGACGATATCTCCACCGACCACATCATCCCCGGGCGCTTCGCCCACCTCCGCTCAAATTTGCCGGAGCTGGCCAAACATGCCCTGGAGGACACCTATCCCTCCTTTGCCCAGAAGGTGAATCCGGGGGACTTCCTGGTAGCGGGCAAGAACTTCGGCCTGGGCTCCAGCCGGGAGCATGCCGCTATTGTCCTGAAGGTTGCCGGGATAAAGGCCGTCCTGGCCAAGTCCTGCGCCCGCATATTCTTCCGTAACGCCATCAACGTGGGCCTGCCCGTCCTCATCACCAATACCGACGCCATTGACGAAGGGGACGAGCTAGAGGTAGACTGGGCAACCGGCCAGGTGAAAGACCTCGCCAAAGGCATTGAGTTGGGCTTTGGCAGGATTCCGCCGGTGATGCTGAAGATACTGGAAGAGGGAGGGCTGGTGCCCTTCATCCAGAAATATAAGAACCTGGAACTGCCTGGAGGCTAAGACATGAGCCATCGCATTACCTTTATCCCCGGGGATGGAGTGGGGCCCGAGGTAACAGCCGCCGCCAGGAGGGTCCTGGAGGCCACCGGGGTCAAGTTTGACTGGGACACGGCGGTGGCCGGGGATGCCGCCCAGGACCTCTACGGCACACCCCTCCCCGACTACCTCCTGGAGTCCGTCCGGAGGAACCAGGTGGCCCTCAAGGGGCCTATCACCACCCCGGTGGGCTACGGCTTCCGTAGCGTAAATGTGGCCCTGAGGAAGTCCCTGGACCTCTATGCCTGCCTGCGCCCCTGCAAGCTCTATCCTGGCGTCCCCTCCCGCTATGAACAGGTGGACATTGTAGTGGTCCGGGAGAACACCGAGGACCTCTACATAGGCATAGAGTTTGAAAGGGGCACCCCCGCCCAGGAGAGGCTCCTCGCCCTGGTGGCGGAGACCGCTGGACAGAAGCTGGGAGAGGACACAGGCGTTTCCCTCAAGGTTATCACGGAGAGGGGCACCCGCCGCATCATCCAGTTCGCCTTCGACTACGCCAGGAAGCACGGCCGGCGCAAGGTAACGGCCGTGCACAAGGCCAATATCCTGAAATACTCCGATGGTCTCTTCCTCTCGGTGGCCCGGGAGGTTGCCCGGGGATACACGGACATAGAGTTTGAGGATTTCATCGTGGACACCCTCTGCATGCAACTGGTGCGCCGCCCGGAGAGGTTTGATGTGCTGGTCCTCCCCAACCTCTACGGCGACTTCGTCTCGGAGCTCTGTGCCGGCCTCATCGGGGGGCTGGGGCTGGCCCCGGGGGCCAACATCGGGGACGGCTTTGCTGTTTTTGAGCCAACCCACGGCTCCGCCCCCAAGTACGCCGGGATGAACCGCATCAACCCCATGGCCATGATGCTATCCGGGGTACTCATGCTCCGCCACCTGGGGGAAAAGAAGGCCGCGGACAGGCTGGAAGGGGCCATAGCCCGGGTCATCCAGGAGGGGAAGAAGGTGACCTACGACCTGAAGCGGGGACAGGGGGGCAACCCCGCATCCACCACCGAGGTGGCCGAAGCCGTGCTGGAGGCTCTCACCAGAGAGGTCTGAAGTTGCGCAGGAAGATTAGCGTCATCGGGGCGGGGAATGTGGGGGCCACCTGTGCCCAGAGGCTCGCCGAGAGGGGCTATGCCGATGTGGTGCTGGTGGACATCGTCCCCGGGGTGCCCCAGGGCAAGGCACTGGATATGCTCCAGTCCGGCCCCCTCCTCCCCTCCGATGCCCGCCTGGTGGGCTCCAACAGCTATGAGGAGACCAGGGGCTCGGACCTGGTGATAATAACCGCCGGTGCCCCCCGCCGGCCGGGGATGAGCCGGGATGACCTGGTCCTGACAAATATGGAGATTGTCCGGGGGGCCGTCCAAGAAACAATGAAATACTCCCCCAGACCCATCATCATCGTGGTCAGCAACCCACTGGATGCCATGGCCTATCTGGCCCTGAAGCTCAGCGGCCTCCCCCGGGGGCGGGTGGTGGGGATGTCGGGCATCCTGGATACCGCCCGCTTCCGCACCTTCCTGGCCCAGGAGCTGGGGATGTCGGTAGAGGATGTCCAGGCCCTGGTCCTGGGGGGCCACGGGGACAGCATGGTCCCCCTCCCCCGCCTGGCCAGCGTTGGCGGCATCCCTGTAACCCAGCTCCTGCTCCCCGAGAAACTCAGCAGGATTGTGGAACGCACCGTAAAGGCGGGGGCGGAGATTGTGGACCTCCTCAAGACCAGCGCCTACTATGCCCCCGCTGCTGCGGTCCTCCAGATGGCCGAGGCCGTCCTGCTGGACAAGAAACGCCTCCTCCCCTGCTCCACCTATCTTGACGGGGAATACGGCATCAAAGATGTCTCCCTGGGCGTCCCGGTAAAGCTGGGCAAGGAGGGCATTGAGCAGATTGTGGAGATAGAGCTCACCCCCCAGGAACAATCTGCCCTGGAGCGCTCCGCAGCCCAGGTGAGGGAGCTGGTGGATGTCATGGTGAAAAGGGGGGGCCTCCCCAGGTAGCCATGAGGGAGATAGACGCTTCCCTCATCTCAGAAACCATCGCCCGCCTGTGCCAGGAGGCAAACTACTTTCTGCCTGAGGACATGCTCCAGGCCCTGCGGCGGGCCAACAAGAATGAGCAGTCCCCCCTGGGGAAGGAGACGCTGGGCCAGCTCCTGGAGAACGCCGGGCTGGCCGCAAGCGATAAACTGCCCCTCTGTCAGGACTGCGGGACCGTCGTGGTCTTCATGGAAATCGGCCAGGACGTCCATATAAAGGGGGACCTGGGCCGGGCGGTGGATGAGGGGGTGAGACAGGGCTACAAAGAGGGCTATCTGCGTTCCTCCATCGTCCAGAGGCCCTTCTCCGCCCGCCTCAACACCGGGGATAACACCCCTGCCATCCTCCATGTGGAACTGGTGCCCGGGGACAGGGTCAAGATATGGGTCCTGCCCAAGGGGGGCGGGGCGGAGAACATGAGCCGGCTGGCCATGCTGGAGCCGGGGGCGGGCCGGGAGGGGCTGATAGATTTTGTCCTCATGGCGGTGGAGGAGGCGGGCTCCAACCCCTGCCCCCCCGTCATCGTGGGGGTGGGAATAGGTGGCACCTCGGAGAAGGCCATGCTCCTGGCCAAGAAGGCACTCCTCCGCCCCGTGGGCCAGCCCAGCCCCGACCCCGAGGTGGCAGGGCTGGAGAAGGAGCTTCTAGAGAAGCTCAACGCCCTGGGCATCGGGCCCGAGGGCTTCGGCGGGACGGTTACCGCCCTGGCGGTACATGTGGAGACCTTCCCCACCCACATCACCCAGCTCCCCGTGGCCGTCAACCTCCAGTGCCACGCCAACCGCTGTAAGAAGGCGGAGCTCTAGATGTACCAGCCCCGCTACCGCCCTGCCCTCTGGCCCGCCCGCTATGCGGTGGGGGCCTGGGCCTTCAGCCTGCACCGCATAGCCGGGGTCACCATCGCCACCTACGGCCTGGCCCATATCATAGTTATCTCTTTTGCCAGCTGGGGAGGTCCCTTTGAGTCCATCATGAGGCTCTTCCAGAGCCCCCCCTTCCTCCTGGCGGAGCTCCTGCTGATGGCCGCCATCCTCTTCCACGCCCTCAACGGCTTCCGCATCATCCTCTTTGACCTGGGGATAGGTATTGAGCGGCAGAAGGGACTCTTCTGGGGCCTCATGGCCCTCGGGGTGGTCCTCTTTGCCTTCTTTGCCTCCGGGGTGACCCCCTATATCCTGGGGAGGCCCCTGGCATGAGGAGCGGTCCGGCATGGGCCTGGGCGGGGCAGAGGATAACCGCCGTCCTGGTGGTGGGCTTCCTTTCCGCCCACCTCTGGTTCTCCCACCTTACCGTGGTGGGGCAGAGGATTACCCTGGAGAGGGTGTCCCAGCGCCTGGGGGAGGGGGGCTTCTTCTTCCTCTACATCGTCCTGCTGGCGGCGGCCCTCTACCATGCCCTCTACGGCCTGAGGGGGATTGCCCTGGACTACGGGCCGGGGCCAGGGGCCCAAGCGGTGGTGACCTGGCTTGCCCTGATGATAGGGCTGGCCGGCTTTGCCTATGGCTCCAGCACCCTCTTCTTTTTCCTCTTCGGATAGAAGATGCCCTATCATCCCGTCCTGGTAGTGGGGGGAGGCCTGGCCGGGCTGAGGGCCGCCCTGGAGGCCCGCTTCCAGGGGGTGGAGGCCGCTGTCCTTTCACTGGTCCACCCCCTCCGCTCCCACTCCGGGGCCGCCCAGGGGGGGGTCAACGCCCCCCTGGGCAATTCCGAGGAGGGGAAGGATGACACCCCGGAAAGGCACGCCTACGAGACCGTGGTGGGCAGCGATTTCCTGGCCGACCAGGATGCGGTGGAGGCCATGACCAGGGAGGCGACGGAGCGCATCTTTGAACTGGAGCACTGGGGTGCCCCCTTCTCCCGCACCCCCCAGGGGAAGATAGCCCAGCGCCCCTTTGGCGGGGGCGCCTTCCCCCGCACCTGCTACGCCGCCGACAGGACGGGCCATTACCTCCTCCATACCCTCTACCAGCAGGCCCTGAAATACCGGGTTCAGGTCTATATTGAGTGGACAGCCCTCTCCCTGGTGGTGGCCCAGGGGCAGGTGCAGGGGGTGGTAGCCCTGCATCTCCCCAGCGGGGAGATAGAAACCTTCTCCGCCGGGGCGGTAGTCATGGCCACGGGCGGGGCGGGGAGGCTCTATCGGAAGTCCACCAACGCCCTCATCAACACCGGCCATGGTCTGGCCCTGGCCTACACGGCGGGGGCACCCTTGAAGGACATGGAGTTCATCCAGTTCCACCCCACCAGCCTCTACGGCTCCAACATCCTCATCTCCGAGGCCGCCCGGGGGGAGAGGGGATACCTGCTCAATAACCAGGGGGAGCGCTTCATGCAGAGGTATGCCCCCAGGTTCATGGAGCTGGCCCCCAGGGACATCGTCGCCCGCTCCGTCATCACCGAGCTAAAGGAGGGGAGGGGCTTTGACGGGGCCTATGTCCTCCTGGACCTGCGCCACCTGGGGGCGGAGAGGATTCTGGAGCGCCTCCCCGGCATCCGGGAGCTGGCCATCAGTTTCGCCGGGGTGGACCCCATTGAGGAGCCTATCCCCGTTGAGCCTGCCCAGCACTACACCATGGGCGGAATAGACTGCAATACCTGGGGGGAGAGCCGCCTCCCCGGCCTCCTGGCCTGCGGGGAGTGCGCCTGCGTCTCCGTTCACGGGGCCAACCGCCTGGGGGGCAACTCCCTACTGGAGACGGTGGTCTTCGGCCAGAGGGCAGGAAGGAGAGCCGCGGAGCTGGCCAGGGCCGGCGCCTCCACTTCCAGCGAGGAGCCACTCAAGAAGGCCCTGGAAGAGGCCCGGACCATGATAGAGGGATTCAAGAGGAGCAACGGCAACGAGGACCCCGCCTCAATCCGGGAGGAGATGCGCCGGGCCATGTGGGAAGGAGTGGGCATCTTCCGGGAGAAGGAGGGGCTCGAGGGGGCCGTCGCCCGCCTCCAGGAGCTAGGGGAACGCGCCCGCCGCCTCCGCCCCGCCCACGGGGGGCAATTCTTCAACCAGGACCTCCTGCGCTGCTGGGAGCTCCCCGGCCAGCTCCTGGTGGCCGAGGCCATCGCCGGGGGTGCCCTCCGAAGGGAGGAGAGCCGGGGCTCCCATTTCCGCCTGGACTTCCCCCAGAGGGACGACGCCCGCTTTCTCCACCACACCCTGGCCCACTTGACCCCCGAAGGCCCCCGCTTTGAGCCCAGAGATGTCGCCATCACCCGGTGGCCGCCCGAGGTGAGAAAATACTGACCCTCAACGTCTTCCGCTTTGACCCCGAGGCGGGCAGGCCCCCCCGCTATGACCGCTTTCCGGTGGAGGCAATGCCGGGGATGAGCCTGCTGGAGGCCCTGACGGAAATTGCCGAGCGCCAGGACCCCTCCCTGGCCTTCCGCTACTCCTGCCGGGGGGCGGTCTGCGGCTCCTGCGCCATGTCGGTCCAGGGACGGCCCCGCCTGGCCTGTCAGACCCAGCTGAAGGACCTCCGGGGTGAGGTCCTGGTGGCCCCCCTCCCCCACCTCCCGGTAATCAAGGACCTGGTGGTGGAGATGGGGCCCTTCTACCAGAGGTTTGAGGAAATCATGCCCTACCTCATCCGGAGGACGCCCCCGCCGGAAAGGGAGCTCCTCCAGGCCCCCCGGGAGCGCCGTCTTCTGGACGAGGTGGCCGACTGCGTCTGGTGCGGGGCCTGCTACGCCTCCTGCCCCACAGTCCGCCAGGGCCCCAGCTACCTGGGCCCCGCCGCCCTGCTCCAGGCCTACCGCTTCGCCGCCGACAGCCGGGACGAGGGCGGGAGGGAGGGCCTCAGGCTCGTTGACCGGGAGGAGGGGGTCTGGCGCTGTCATACAGTCTTTAACTGCGTGGAGGTCTGCCCCAAGAAGATAAACCCGGCCCGCGCCATCCAGGCCCTCAAACGCAAGGCCCTTCTCGGGAGGTTCAAGCTATGGTAGAGAAAGCTATATCCCTCAGCCTTCCCCTGAAGGAACAGGACATCGTCCGGCTGAAAGCCGGGGACCGGGTGCTGCTGACGGGGGTCCTCTACACCGCCCGGGACGCCGCCCACAAGCGCCTGGTGGAGGCCCTGGAAAGGGGGGAGAAGCTGCCCATAGACCTGAAGGGGCAGGTCCTCTACTATGTAGGCCCCTCCCCCGCCCCCCCGGGCAAAGTAATCGGCTCTGCCGGCCCCACCTCCGCCTACAGGATGGACAGGTACACCCCCCGCCTCCTCCAGGAGGGGCTCAAGGGCACGATAGCCAAAGGCCCCCGCTCCGAGAAAGTGAAGGAGGCCCTAAAGCAGCATAAAGCGGTCTATCTCGCTGCCACGGGCGGGGCGGGGGCCCTGCTCTCCCAGAGAATCCTCAAAGCCGAGGTGGTGGCCTATGCTGACCTGGGCCCCGAGGCCATCCGCAAACTTGAGGTCAAAGACCTCCCCGCCATCGTCATCAACGACGCCCACGGCGGGGACTTATACCTGAAAGGCAGAGAGAAATACCGGAGGCAGGGTTAGCATAGCATTGACAAGCCACAGGAGCACAAGCATAATTCAGTTGGGTTAGAGACCAACAATGGCTAGAGATACGGTGACGCTGGCTCTCACCGGCGATGTGCGGTTGGGTGACTTCGCCGATGCAATAGGGCACTTGCGTGCTTTGGTTGAGTCTCTCTCCAAAGAGTTTAGGACATCCGATGAGATTGTATGGATCGTTCATGACCTACAAGTGGGCAGTGCAATAGCCACAGTCCGTGGTGAAGCCGAGCAGCTGGAGAAGGTGGAACGCGTAGTTGACGCGTATGGCAGCGTCGGCAAGGCTTTGGAAAGAAACGAACGCCCCGATTTCTCAGAGTCAGTGCTCCGAGAAGCCTACGCTCTTGCTACGATGCTAAGCGATCGCCTCCCTTCCATCCGGTTTGAGACGCCAGATACTGATGCCACTATCGTGGAGCGGCCTTCTGCCATCCCAACGGCCCGTACGCAGGTTTCTCTTGGATCCATAGAAGGCCGCGTTGAGACGCTCACCAAACGCAAAGGCCTTCGTTTCACACTCTACGATGTGCTAAATGACCGTGCCATATCCTGCTATCTGCAAGAGGGACGAGAAGAGCTCATGCGTCACGTGTGGGGAAAGAGCGCCATTGTAGAGGGAGAGATAAGCCGTGAGGTTGGCACAGGTCGTCCCGTAGCCATACGACGCATAACCAATATCGTGGTGTTGCCGGAGGCAGAGCCCGGAAGTTACCTTAAAGCAAGAGGCGCCTCGCCCATGAGGTCCGGCAGCGCCCTGCCAGAGGAAATCATCAGGCGACTGCGAGATGCCTAGTCAGCGTGAGCGAATCTATTGGGATGCTGATGTTTTCCTATCGTATATTAACGGCATCGAAGACAGATTGGCAGTGCTTGATGCCCTACTTGCGGATAGCGCGAGCGACAAAGGAACCATTGAGCTTTACACATCGATAGTCTCTCAGGTGGAGGTAGCTTTCGCAAAAACCGAACAGGAGAAGAAGGCTCTTGACGCGGACGTGGAGAAACAGATTGACGCTATGTGGGCAGACCGAAGTGCTCTCAAACTTGTTGAGTTTCACGATGCAATCAGCAGGCAGGCGCGGGAACTAATCCGCATGGCCATCACAAGAGGTTGGAGCCTAAAACCCCATGATGCTATTCACCTTGCTACAGCAAAACAAATGCAGGTTGCCGAATTTCATACATATGATAAGGCGTTAGACAAGTATTCTAGCCAGATTGGCTTCAGTATCCAGCGGCCGCACACTGGCAAACCGAGGTTAATGCCATGATCCTCCCGTGAACAGATAGTTGCAGTACCGGCTGCATGGTCCTCGTGGCAGGCTCAGCCTGTACCATGCAAGATAGACAGCGCCAGCAGCAGCCCCGCTATGGTCTTGGAGTCCTCTATTTCGCCGGAGGCGATGAGGCGGGGGATTTCTTTCAGGGCAACATGGACCACATCTATGACCTCGGCGTCCTCGGCGGGGAGGCGGTCGGGCCTAAGGTCTCTGGCCAGAAACAGATACAGGTACTCGGTGCAGAACCCGGGGGCGGAGTAGAAGCCACCCACCCGCTCTATCTTCCCCGGCCTCATGCCTATCTCTTCTCTCAGCTCCCTCACCACGCAGGCCTCGGGGGTCTCCCCCGGCTCCACCCCGCCGGCGGGGAGCTCCAGGAGGTGCTTGTCCACCGCCTGGCGGTACTGGCGGACGAGATAGACCCCGCCTTCGCCGTCTAATGGGACCACCACCACGGCGTCGGGGTGCTCCACCACCTCCCTCGTGGCGCGGCGGCCCGAGGGCATCTCCACCTCGTCCACCCGCAGGCCCAGCGCCCTCCCCTGGTATATTCTCCGGCTGGAGAGGGCCTTTTCCCGCTTAAGCAACCCGCTTCTCTTTCTTCTTGAGCCAGCGTACGGGCTTGAGGGGGAGGAGGAGGGCCGTTTCATCGCAGTTGGGGAACTTGGGGCAGCGCTGGCACTCCCCCCATACCTTGCGGGGGAGCTCCTGCACATCCACCCTCTTGAAGCCCAGCTTTTCAAAGAAGGTGGGCTTATAGGTGAGGGCGAAGAGGGTGGCGATGCCCAGGCCCCTGGCCTCCTCAATACAGGCCTCGGCCAGCGTCTTGCCCACACCCTGGTCCTGGTCCTCCTCCCTCACCGCCAGGGACTTTATCTCTGCCAGGTCTGACCAGCAGATATGGAGGGCCACGCAGGCCGCCAGCTCCTCATCCTTCCTGATGACGAAGAAGTCCCGCAGGTTCTCATAGACCTCGGAGAGGGGGCGGTGGAGCATCTCCCCCCTGTCGGCGAAGAAGTTCACCAGGCGGTGGATAGCGGGGACATCGTCAATGCGGGCCTTTTCTACCTGCATCTCATCCCTTTCCCGTGAGGCGGTCCATGACCCTCCGGTAGAAGTGGCCGGGGGGCTGGGTCCGGAGGAGGCGGGCCCGGTGCTGGCTTCGCCTCACCTCCACCCGGTCCCCGCTCTTGAGGGCCGTTTCCCGCTGGCCGTCCAGGCTAACGATGGCCTGGTGGTCGGTGTGCACCTCCAGCTCCACCCGGGAATCTGGGGGAAGGACAAGGGGAGCGGAGGGGCAGGGGTGAGGGGAGATGGGGATGAGGAGCAGGTCCAGGGACTGGGGATAGAGGATGGGCCCCCCCACCGAAAGGGCGTAGGCGGTGCTCCCCGTGGCGGTGGCCACGATAAGGCCGTCGGCCCGGTAGGTGCCCAGCGGCTCCCCGTCCACCCAGGCGCTGATGCAAATTGCCCGGCAGACCCCACCCCGGGCCACCGCCACCTCATTGAGGGCAAATCCTGCTTTGCCATCGGCGAGCCGGGCCTCCAGCAGGGCCCTCTCTTCTATCCTTCCCTCTCCCCGGAGAAGTGCGGGGAGCTTCTTTCTGGCCTCCTCCACCCCCAGCTCGGCCATAAAGCCCAGGCGGCCCAGGTTTATCCCCAGGACAGGGACCGTGTGGGGCACCGCCACCCGGACGGCCCGCAGGAGAGTGCCGTCCCCCCCCAGGCTGAGGAGGAGGTCGGAGCCGGGGACCTGGGGGCACGCCAACTCCTCCTCACGGGCGGAGCACAGCCAGGAGGTAACGCCGTTCTTCTCCAGGAGCTGGGAGAGCTCCCGCGCCAGCCCGATAGCCTCCTCCAGCCGCGGGTTAAAGAGGATGCCGACTCTCTTCACTAACTCAATAATACTACCGAGAGGGCCTGTAGGAAAGGGTGCTGCTTAAGAGGTGAGCATCCGTATTGCGGCCTCGGCCAGGCGTAGGAATGCCGTGGGGAATATGCCCATGACCAGCACCCCCACCGAGCACAGCCCCAGGGCCAGGCTCACCGGCCAGGAGGCGGAGACCCCTCCCCCGGCGGAGGGCTGGCCCAGGTACATGGACTTCACCACCCCCAGGTAGTAGTAGGCCGAGACCGCGCTGTTGAGGACGGCTATCACAACCAGCCAGGCCAGGCCCTGCTGGAGGGCGGAGTTGAAGATATAGACCTTGGCCACAAACCCCGCCGTGGGGGGCAGGCCGATGAGGGAGACCAGCCCCACCGCCAGGGCCAGGGCCAGTGCGGGGGAGCGTCGGGCCATGCCGGAGTAACCGGCGATGAGGTCGCTCCCCACCCTCTCCGAGATAGCGATGACCGCGATGAAGGCCGCCAGGTTTGTCACACCGTAGGCCAAAAGATAAAAGAGGACACCGCTCTTGCCCAGGGCCTCCCCGCCCAACCCCACGGCCGCCAGGCCCATCATGATGTAGCCGGCATGGGCGATGCTGGAATACCCCAGGAGGCGATTGATATTGGTCTGAACCAGGGCTAAGAAATTCCCTACCGTCATGGTGATGGCCGCCAGCACGGCGAAGAGCATCCCCCAGTCCTGCGCCAGCCAGGAGGGGGCGCCGAAGGCGCTGGAAAAGAGCCTCAGCACCAGGGCAAAGCCCGCCGCCTTGCTGGCCACGGATAGATAGGCGGTGATGGGGGTGGGGGCACCCTCATACACATCGGGGACCCACATCTGGAAAGGGACACTGGCTATCTTGAAGCCCAGCCCCGCCACCAGGAGCACCACCCCCAGGTAAAGGGCCGGGCTGGCCTCTGCCCCTCTCAGGGCCCCGGCCACCTCCAGAAGACCGGTCTTGCCTGTAAGCCCGAAGACCAGGGCCATACCATATAACAGCACCGCCGAGGCTATGGCCCCCAGGAGCAGGTACTTGAGCCCCGCCTCGCTGGAGCGCTCGTCTTTGAGGAAGCCCGCCAGGACATAGAGCGAGACGGCGGTGAGCTCCAGGGAAATGTAGATGGAGACGAGCTCCCCGGTGCCTGCCATGAACATCATGCCCAGGGTGGAGAGGAGGATGAGGGCGTAGTATTCCCCCTGGAAGCGGGGGAAGTGGCCCACATAGTCCGCCGAGGCCAGGACCACCAGGATGGCCACCGCTGGAAAGAAGAGCTTGAAGAAGAGGGCGAACTGGTCCACCACCAGCATTCCGCTGAAAGCGGTGGCCCCCGCCTCGCCCCACAAAGCCCCTCCCAGGGCCATAGAAAGGAGAAGGCCCCCCACGCTCACCCCCACCAGGATGCCCCGCCTCAGCCCCAGGAGGTCCAGGGCGATAAGGACCAGGGCCGCGCCGGCCAGGGAGAACTCGGGGAGCGCCAGGGCCCAGTTCATCTCCTCACCACCCCCGCCAGATAGAGAAGCTTCTTGGTGTCCTCATGGACCTGAGGCCAGAGCTGGGGGAACTCCCGCTTCTCCACCCAGAGGCACTCCCCCATATCCCCTCCCGGCTTCATCTTCCCCCCCAGGGGCCGGGCCAGAAAGTCCAGATATATCACATGGAGCTCCACCCTGCCGTTCCCGTTGACTATCCTCTCCAGGGGCACCAGGGGCCTGAGCAGTTCTATCTCCAGGCCCGTTTCTTCTTTTACCTCCCGTTTCACGCCTTCCTCAATCCCCTCCCCCAGTTCAAGACTTCCCCCCGGGCACACCCATTTGCCCTGCCAGAAGCCCCCGCGTCCCGGGGCATGCTTCACTAGCAACACCTTTCCCTTCTCGTCCTCAATAACCGCCCCTACTGATAGCAGGACCTCCGTCATCGCAGCAACGCCAGGGGGCCCACCCCAACCTGGATAATATCGGTGATGATAGCAGGGTAGAGCCCCAGGAGCATTATCATCACTGCAAAGATAGCAACACAGGCCATCTCCAGGGGGCTGGCATCTACGGCATGTGCGTACTTCTCCAGGGGCGGGTCATAGAACACCCGGCGCAGGAGCAGAAGGATATACCCGGCAGTGAGCACTATCCCCACGGCAGCCAGGATGGTGAGGGGCCTGAGCAGTGAGAAGGCCCCGCTGGTAAAGCTGCCCAAAAAGACCAGGAACTCGGCGGCGAAGCCGCTGGTGCCGGGCAGGCCCAGGGCCGCCAGGCCGGCCAGGGTAAAGGCCACCGTCAGGAAGGGCATCTGCCGGGCCAGGCCCCCCAGGCGGTCAAGGCTCCTCTCGTGGGCCTTCTCATAGACCAGCCCCACCAGGGCAAAGAGGAGCCCGGTGATAAGGCCGTGGCTCACCATCTGCAGGGTGGCCCCCACCAGGCTCACCTGGCTCAGGGCGAAGATTCCCAAAAGCACATAGCCCATGTGGCTGATGGAGGAGTAGGCGATGAGCCTCTTCAGGTCCCGCTGCCTGAAGGTCACCGCGGCCCCGTAGAGCACGTTCACCACCGCCAGGGCCACCAGGAGGGGAGCAAACCTCTGGGCCTGCTCAGGGAAGAGGCCCAGGCTTATGCGGAGCATGCCGTAGCCCCCCATCTTCAGCAGCACCCCGGCCAGGATGACGCTCACCGCGGTGGGGGCATCGGTGTGGGCATCGGGGAGCCAGGTATGGAAGGGGAACATCGGCAGCTTTATAGCGAAGGCCAGGAAGATGAACCAGAAGATAGCGCTCAGGGGCAGGACCGCCCTCAGCCCCTCCAGCCTCATCCCCGTCAGTTCGGTGAGGTCAAAGGTGCCTGTGGCGAAATAGAGGGCCAGGATGCCCGCCAGCATGAAGGCGGAGCCGAAGAGGGTGTAGATAACGAACTTGACGGCGGAGTACTCCTTCCTCCCCGTCCCCCAGATGGAGATGAGCATATACATGGGGATAAGCTCCACCTCCCAGAAGAGGAAGAAGAGGAGGAGGTCCTGGGACATGAACACCCCCAGGATGCCCGTCTCCAGGAGGAGGAGCCAGGCGAAGTATTCCCTGGGCCGCAGCTCAATCTTCCAGGAGACCAGCACCGCCAGGAAGCCCAGGGTGGTGGCAAGGAGGACCATCGGCAGGCTCAGCCCATCCACCCCCAGGTAATAGAAGGCGTTGATGGCCTTTATCCAGTTATACCTCTCCTGAAACTGGAATCCCCCATCCCGGTCAAACTGGAGGAACAGGTAGAGGGAGATAAGGAGGGGCAGGGCGGTGAAGAAGAAAGATATGCGCTTGATGGTGCGGGGGGAGAGGCCCGGCCAGAGGGCCACCGCCACCGCCCCCAGGGCGGGCAGGAAGAGGATGGTGCTCAGATAAGGAAATTCCATCTCACCTTCATCCGAAGATATACAGGGCCGCAAACAGGGCCAGGAGGCCCAGGGCTATCCCCGCCCCGTAGAGCTGGAGCTCCCCTGTCTGCACCCTTCTTGCCACCCTGCCCACCCGGATGGACCCGCCGGCCACCCCGTTCACCACTCCGTCC
>JAHKAY010000039.1 GCA_018825785.1 Chloroflexota bacterium
TAGTGCTTGCTTGCGGAAATCAGCGAAACGAGATTCTTCGCTATGCTCAGAATGACACACCTATGTTGTCACCCTGAGCGAAGCGAAGGGTCTCTGCTCACTTTTGTGACAGGAACTATTGCAACTAAGCACCAGGCATAAAAAGGGGAGGCCCCGCCTCAGGCGGGGCCTCCCTGGTCTCCTTGCCTTTCCTTAGCGAACCCGAAAGGTAGGAGTAGGAGTCTTATCCTTGTTCAGGGCAGCGAGGGCCTGCTCCCAGCCTTGGCGGGAGTTCTCCATAGCCTTCTGGAGAGCCTCTCTTGCCTGGGACGGGGCCTTCTCCATGACCTTGTTCATCATGTCCTCGTGCCTGTCCATGTTCTGCCTGAGCAGGTTCCCCAGCTTCTCCAGGTCCTGGCTCTGCCTGCCTCGCTCCTCGTCATTCCGGGGCCTGATGCTTTTCACCTTGTCCCCAAAGCTATCGAGACGCTCCCGGAGCTGTTCATCCTTCATCATCCCCGACGCCAGGTATTTCTCCACGCCGGGGGTGCGGAGCAGGGCTATGGTGAGGACATCTCCCACCTGCACCTGTGCCGCCAGCCCCGCAGGTAGCTCCACAGTGAAGGTCTCCTCGCCCTTCTTGAGGGTGATGACATTGCCGTCCACCGCGGTCACCGTGGCCGAAACTTGAAGCCGCACCGGTTTAGCGGGCTTGGCCGGGATTACCAGCACCCTCTTGGCCAGGGAATCCTGCGCCAGCACTGCCACGCGGTCCCCGACATTGACATCGGCCAGGGTCGCATCCCTCTTGGGCGGGTCCCAGTACTGGGTATCAGCATCCAGGGTCAGCACCACTTCTCCCTGTTTTGTGTCCAGGGTGAGGGAGAGGGTGGGGGGAGTATCGTCCTTGGCCTTCACCGTGCCGAAGTAGCCGTGGCGGACGGCCAAAGAGGGTTCCCCTTTCCCCCTGACCTCAATCTCGTAGGCCTCGTTGCTGGTGGCATTGTATTCAGCCTTGGCCCACTGCCCCACCTTGAGGTCGGCAAACTCCGCCGGCTCTTTGCCCCAGACCTCCAGCTCCGTCATGGCGGTTACCGTGAGGACTACCGCGTCCCCTGTCTTGGGCTTGATGGTCACTTTCTTTGGGGTTGCAGTCGCGTCCAGGGCGGTGATTTCCCCCTGGACCTTGGCCGCCTCAACCTCTATTTCCAGGGCATTCAGGCTGGCGGTCTCATACTTGGCCTTGACCCGGTCCCCCGCCAGGAGGTCGGCAATGGTTGCCTCATCCTTGCCCGGGACCTCAATCTCGGTGCTGGCGGTGACATTCAGGACTATCGCCGCCGCATCACCGTCTGGGTCAATGGTCACCGTACTTCCGGCTATAAGTGTGATGGCCCCCACGACCTGTGTGATGGCCGGGGTGGGGGTAGGGGTCTGGGCCATGATTCCCCCACCCGCCCCCAGCACCAGGAGCGCTGCCAGGACTAGAGCGATGTTCAACTTTCTCATCTTTCCCTCCTTTCACCTTTTGGTGCATATTAAAACGCAGGTCAGGCCCTGAGGTTACCCCTGAGGGGCGTAAATAACGGTGAGCACCTGGCTGGCCTGTCCCCCCCGGTAGTCGGTGGCGATGACCTCCAGAAGGTTGGGCCCCTCTACCAGGCTTACCAGGGCGCTGAAGTTGCCCTCCATATCTACGGTCCTGACAATCTTCCCGTCCACCGAGACGACGGCGTCAGGGCTGGTCCTGCCCAACACCCGCAGGACGGCATCCTTCACCACCACCTCATCGGGGGGCGCTGTGACCACCAGGGATAGCGCAGGCACTGAGGCTGTCACCCCCGGGGCAGCAGAGGTTGGGGTGCGGGTGGGAGCAACCGGGGCCCGCCCTTGCCCACAGGCCGCCAACACCAGAAGCACCAATAGCACCAGCAAAAAGCCTACCTTACGCATTAGCCCTCCCTTTTTCCCTTTTCAAACAATATAACGCACTGGTAGCCCAAAAGGACAGGGAGAAGAAAGTACCTGGCCCCCAGACTTTTTGGGGATGGTATAGAAATGGTATAGAATATGAGTAGATGCTGGTGAAAGAGGCCCTGAAGGAGGTCCCCCTTTCCGCAGCCCTGCCGGGCTCCCGGGTGCGTTGCCATGTATGCCCCTGGCGCTGCAACCTGGCCCCGGGCAAGGTGGGCGTCTGCAGCGTAAGGCGGAACATCGACGGCAAGCTCTTCGCCCTGAACTACGGCCTGGTCTCCTCAGCGGCTGTGGACCCTATAGAGAAGAAGCCCCTCTTCCACTTCTTCCCCGGTACCTCCGTCTTTTCCCTGGGCACCTTTGGCTGCAACTTCCACTGCCTCCATTGCCAGAACTGGGAGATCGCCTGCTGTAAGCTGGAGGAGTTGGGGAGGGAGGCCCAGCTCGTTTCGCCCGATAGGGCCATAGAGCTCACGCTGCAGTACCACTGCGGTGGCATCGCCTGGACCTACAATGAGCCCACTATCTGGTTTGAATATACCCTGGACTCCGCCCGGCTGGCCAGGCGGAGGGGCCTCTACACCGTCTATGTGACCAACGGCTATATCACCCCCGAGGCCCTGGACATGCTCGGGCCTTATCTTGACGCCTTCCGGGTGGATGTGAAGGGCTTCACCGATAAGACCTACCGCTATCTTGCCAAGGTCACCCGCTGGCGGGAGGTCCTGGAGGCGGCGGTAAGGGCCAAGGCGAAGTGGGGGATGCATGTGGAAGTGGTGACCAATGTCATCCCCACCCTCAACGATGATGAGGCCCAGCTCACCGCCCTGGCCACCTGGATAAGAGACAGCCTGGGGGAGCTCACCCCCTGGCATATCACCCGCTTCTATCCCAGCCACCAGCTCCACCAACTCCCCGCCACCCCCATCCCCACGCTGGAGATGGCCTACAAGATAGGGAGAAGCGTGGGCCTCAAGTTCGTCTACCTGGGAAATGTCCCCGGCCACCCCACGGAAAGCACCATCTGCTATTCCTGCGGCAAAGTCCTCGTCGAGCGCTCAGGCTACCGGGCCCGCATCCTGGGCTTGACAGGCTCCCGCTGCCCCCACTGTGGGGCGGAGATATATATGAGGTTAAAAGGGGGCCAGGCCCCGGCCACCGGATAGGGAGGGGGATGGAGGAGAAGGTCAGCCCCGGGGAGGTGAGGGAATCTCCCATCGCTGGTAGCTGGTATCCGGGAAAGAAGGAACAGCTTACAGCCCAGATAGAGCGTTTTCTGGCCGGGGTGACCCCGCAGGAATTGCCCGGGGAACTGGTGGGCCTCATCTCCCCGCATGCCGGCTATGCCTATTCCGGACAGGTGGCCGCCTGGGCCTACAGGCAACTAGTCGGGAGAAGCTACGATACCGTAGCTGTGGTCTCTCCCAGCCATGCCCCCTATGGCGGCAGGGTCCTGGTGACCAGGCTCCGCTACTACCGTACCCCCCTGGGCCTGGTAGAGGTGGCCCATGACCTGCTGGCAGGGCTGGCCAGAGAAGCCCCTGTGAGCCTTATCGGCCAGGATGAGGAGCACTCTCTGGAGGTCCAGTTGCCCTTTCTCCAGCACACCCTGGGCGGCTTCCGCCTGGTCCCTGTGATGCTGGAGGACCAGAGCTATACCACCGCTGCCCTGGTGGCCCAGGCCCTGGCCCGGGTCCTGGAAGGGAAGAGGGCCCTCCTGGTGGCCAGCACCGACCTCTCTCACTTCCATCCCTATGAGCGGGCCGTAGCCCTGGACCGCCAAGCCCTGGAAGCCATAGGCCGCTTTGACCCCGAGGGCTTTGACCGCGACATCAACAAAGGGCTGTTTGAGGCCTGCGGCTACGGTGCGGTGGTGGCTGTGCTCCTGGCGGCCAGGGCCCGCGGCGCCAACAGGGTGGCCCTGCTGAAATATGCCAACTCTGGCGATGTAACCGGCGACCGGCATAGTGTGGTCGGCTATGCCTCCCTTGCCCTCACCACGGGCTAGGAGGGCTCGTGGCGGGGCTTCATCCCATAGTCAAGCTGGCCAGGGAAGCCGTGGAGACCTATATCCAGGAGGGAAAGGCCCTCCAGCCCAAAGACCTCACTCCGGAGATGAAGGGCCGGGCGGGGGTCTTCGTCTCCATCAAGAAGTCCGGGGAGCTGAGGGGGTGCATCGGCACGTTCTCGCCCACCAGGAAGAACATTGCGGAGGAGGTCGTCCACAACGCCATCTCCTCTGCCACCCAGGACCCCCGCTTCTTCCCGGTGGCCGGGGAGGAGCTACCCCATCTGGAATACAGCGTGGACATCCTCACCTCCCCCGAACCCGTGGCCGGGCCGGAGGAGCTCGACCCCCGGTGCTATGGGTGCATCGTGGAGTGCGGCCGGCGGCGGGGGCTTCTTCTTCCCGACCTGGAGGGGGTGGATACGGTGGAGGAGCAGATTGCTATCTGCTGCCGCAAGGCCGGCATTGGCCCCAAGGAGCCGGTAAAGCTCTACCGCTTCCAGGTCAAGAGATACAGGTGACTTCCCCCTGATTTATTTTTGTTCCCCCATCTGGTAAAATCAGGGCAGAAGTTCTCGAATAATCCAGGGAGGTGCAATGGCAGGGACATCGGGCAAGGCTTCCCAGAAGAAGAAGCACAATAAAGGCAAGGGCCGGCGGCACAGCCGCTGGAGCCGGATGATGCGCAAAAGGATGAGGATTCGGGGCAAGCTCTAACCGAGCCCTTTTGGGGTTGTGCTAATTGAAGAACAGCTCAGGTCCCTCCCTGCCAGTCCGGGGGTCTATCTCTTCAAGGACGCCGGGGGCGGTGTTCTCTATGTAGGCAAGGCAGCCTACCTCCGGGACCGGGTGAGGTCTTACTTCGCCCCCTCCGCTGGGCTTCCTATCAAGACCCAGCGCCTCGTGGAGAGGGTAGCGGACATTGACTTCATGGTCACTGATTCCGAGCAGGAGGCGCTCCTGCTTGAGTGCAACCTCATCAAGAAATACCGCCCCCGCTACAACGTCCGCCTTAAGGATGACAAGGACTACCCCTACCTGAAGATTGACCTGCAGGAGCCCTTCGCCCGCATCTATATCACGCGGCGCTGGGAGCAGGACGGCGCCAGCTATTTTGGCCCCTTTGCCTCGGCGGGGTCGGTGCGCCAGACCCTCCAGGTCCTGAAGAAGCTCTTCCCCTTCCGCAACTGCAAGCGGAAAATCGACGGCCGGGACAAAAGGGCCTGTATTGAGTATGACATCCACCGCTGTTGGGGGCCATGCATCGGCGCGGTGGGCCGGGCCGAATACGACCGGGTGTTGCACCGGGTCATCCTCTTCCTGGAAGGAAAGGACGACCAGATAAAGCGACAGCTCCGCCAGGAGATGGGAAAGGCCGCCGAAGGTCTGGAGTTTGAGCGGGCAGCGGTCCTCCGGGACCAGCTCCAGGCGGTGGAGAGGGTAACAGAAAGACAGAAGATATCCTCCACCCTGAGGGGGAACATGGATGTGGTGGCCCTGGCCCGCTTCCGGGACCTGGCCTATGTCCAGGCCTTCTTCATCCGCAACGGCAAGCTCCTGGGCAGGGAACCCTATATGATGGAGGGGGTCCAGGGCGCGGCCGACACCAGCGTTATGACCAGCTTCATCCAGCAGTTCTACGCCTCCTCACCCAACATCCCCCCAATAATCCTCCTCCAGCACCCGGTGGAGGAGCCAGCCCTGCTGGAGAAATGGCTGGAGGGGCGGAGGGGGGGCCCGGTGGCCCTCCAGAGGCCCAGGAGGGGGGAGAAGAAGGGGCTGGTGGACATGGTGGCAGAGAATGCCCGCCAGGGGCTGGAGCAGTACCGCATCAAGCAACTGGCCGCCCCGGATGCCCTGGGCACCGCCCTGGCCGAGCTGAAGGAAGCCCTCCACCTTCCCCACCTCCCTCTCAGGATTGAGTGCTACGATATTTCCAATATCCAGGGGGCCTGGGCAGTGGGGAGCATGGTGGTCTTTGAGGGGGGTATGGCCCGGCCCCCCCGCTACCGCCGCTTCCGCATCCGCACGGTGGCCGGGGCCGATGATTACGCCATGCTAAAGGAGGTCCTCCGCCGCCGCTTCAGGAGGGCCGGGGAGCAAAATGATACCCCCTGGGGCCTCCTCCCCGACCTCCTCCTGGTGGACGGGGGCAGGGGCCAGCTAAGTGCCGCCCTGGAGGTCCTGAAGGAAAAAGGCCTCCCCCTCCCCGCCGCCGCCATCGCCAAGGAAAAAGAGGATATATATTTACCCGATTCCCCGGAGCCCCTCTCCCTCCCCCGGACCAGCCCCGCCCTGTATCTTCTCCAGAGGATAAGGGACGAGGCTCACCGCTTTGCCCTCAGCTACCATGTCAAGCTGAGGAAGAGGGCCGCGGTCCAGTCAGCCCTGGACTCCGTCCCCGGCATCGGCCCCAAAAGGAAGAAAGCCCTCCTGCGCCATTTCGGCTCCCTCTCAGGGATAAGGCAAGCCCCTGTGGAGGACCTGGCCCGGGTCCCCGGCATGACCCGAAAGCTGGCCGAGAAGATAAAGGAATATGTATAAGTCCATGAAGGCAGTGGTGCTAAGCTGCCCTGGCCAACAGGCGAGGGGGTGCTACTCTATTTTCACCAGGAAGGCGTCAACCCGCCCTGAGGACCGCTGCCCCGGCAGAGAGCCCCAGGTCTGGCCCGCCACATAGACGGCCCCCGCCCCGTCCACTGCCACATTCGAGGCCTGGTCGGTCATGAAGGAGCCGAACTGGTGTGCCCACAGCTCTCTGCCCCGGCCGTCAAACTTCGCGATGAAAGCGTCCTCCAGCCCCGCAGCCCCCTGCCCCGGCAGGGCGCCCTTTATCGAGCCTGCCGCATAGGCATTCCCCACCCCGTCCACCGCCACGCTCAGGGCCTCGTCGCCCTCGGGGGTGCCAAACTGGCGGGTCCATACCTCACTCCCCCGGCCATCGTATTTCCTCAGAAAAGCATCCCGCTTCCCTGAAGACCGCTGTTTCGGCAGGACGCCCTCCGTCCAGCCCGCTCCATAGACGTTCCCCGCGCCGTCCACGGCCAGACCCAACACCCGTTCATCGACAGTGGAGCCGAACTGGCGGGTCCACAAGCCCTTCCCCTGGCCATTATACTTCACCAGGAAGGCATCCTCCTGTCCTGAGGACTTCTGTCCCGGAAGAGCGCCCCATGTCCCCCCTGCCCCGTAGACGTTCCCCGCCCCGTCCACTGCCAGGTCCATCACCCACTCATCCGCGGGGGAGCCAAACTGGCGGGTCCATAACTCCTTCCCCGCGCTATCGAACTTCATAAGGAAGGCGTCAATCTGCCCCGAAGAGAGCTGCCCCGGCAGAGCCCCATCAGTCCGGCCTCCAACATAGATGTTCCCCTCTCCGTCCACCGCTACGCCCAAAATCCAGTCCTGCCCCGGAGAGCCGAACTGGCGGGTCCACACCTCTCTCCCAGAGCCATCATACTTGGTCAGGAAGGCGTCAACTCGTGGCGAAGGCCGCTGGGCCGGGGGAGCATCGTCCGTCCAGCCCGCCAGATAGACATTCCCCATCCCGTCAACCAGCGCCCTACGGGTGAAGGCATTCTTGGGGGGGCCCACCTGAGGGGGCCGGAATTTGCTGGCCCCCGCCTCCTTCCCCTGGGCATCATACTTCGCAAGGAAAGCCCCAACCTCCTCTGAAGGCGGCACGCCTATAGAAAGCCCCGTAGTGCCAGCTACATGGACGTTCCCATTCCCATCTGCGGTCAGACTGTAAGCCCAGTCATCATCAGGGGAGCCGAACTGGCGGGTCCAGCCTCCCGAGGGAGGAGGCGCAGGGGTGGGCGCAGGCCCGGACAGTGAACAGGCATCTAGCCCAATAACGCCTAGAACGAAAAGTGTCAGGACACTTCTGGATATTGCTCTGAGCCTTTCCAGGGAGGTCTCCGTCATATCTCGCCCATCATTCTATACTCCCGATAGCGGGCTTTCAACCCTGTCTGCCTGTTGGGCCACTCAGGGCCAGGTCTTAATCCTGCTCCGACGGTTTTCTGTAGGGAACTAGTTGATGACGGGCTCGAGGCTGGCCCAGTGGGCGGAGAGCTCGGCCAGGCCCTTTTCCCCCAGGGCGGCCTGGGCCAGGGGTAGAAGGGCAGTACTTTCCTTGTCTATATGCCCCTGGAGGAGCTTGATGAGGGAGCCTGCCACCCGGTCCACCTCCGGGGCCAGGGTCCTGTCCTGAGAAAGCCTGGAAGCCAGCCCCCTGAGCTCCTCCACCCCACACCTCATCTCCCGGTGCTCCTGGAGCATGTTGGCGATGGGCCCCTCTTTGCCTACTTTCTGCTCCAGGAGGGGAAAGAGCCCCTCCTCTTCCCTGCGGAAGTGGGAGGCCAGGTCACCTTCCAGGAAGCCGAGGGCCTTTTCCAGGGTGCGCTGGCCCTGGAGGGAGGTCTCCTGCGCCTGGCTCCCGCCACTGGCGGCGGCCCGCAGGCAAAGAGTCGCCCCCCTCAGCAACCCCAGCTGCCTCTGGGCCTCCTCATGCTCCCGGCGCAGGGCCTCCAGGGGCCCCTTGGCCTCGGTCGCCCTGGGCCGGAGGGCGGCATAGACCTCGGGGCCCACGCACTCCTTGGCGTAGGGGCACCAGTCAATACACGAGGGGCGCTGCTCCCGGAAGACTTTGGTCCCGCAACGGGGGCAGGGGCGCACCAGCTCTTTGGTCCATATCTCCACCTGATACCCGCACTGGGGACAGGGCATCTCTTCAGGGGTGGGTTCCCTGAAATTCCTGCTGCCTGGACAAAAAGACGCCATACTTTCCACCTTCCATTAAGGATAATGCCGCAAGAAAAGGGGAAACATGACTTTTGTCTCTTATCATGTAGCTAGCCTGGCCATGCGGGTCCAACATGTTTGACAGGATAGAGAGGCAACAAATAGAATGGCAAAGACTTTGGCTGTAAAGGCGGTGGTCTCGTGGAGTGGGGGCAAGGACGGCTGCTACGCCTGCTACCTGGCCCCCTCCCTGGGCTATCAGGTCTCTTTTCTCCTCACCATGGTCTCCCAGCAGTTCCAGCGCAGCGGCGGCCACGGGATAGAGGCCCAGCTCATGCGCCGGCAGGCCGAGGCCACCGGCATCAGGATGCTCCAGCAGGACTACGCCGGGGATAACTACGAGGAGATGTTCAAGTCGGCCCTGAGACAACTCAAACAGGAGGGTGTCCAGGCCCTGGTCACCGGGGATATATACCTCCAGGAGCACCGGGACTGGGTGGAGAGGGTGGCGGGAGAGGCGGGCCTCGAGGCCGTCCTACCCCTGTGGGGGATGAAGCCCGGGGAGGTGACCCGGGGCTTTATCGGGGCGGGCTTTGAGGCCCTGGTGGTGGCCCTCCAGGCAGACCAGCTGGGGGAGGAGTGGCTGGGGCGGCGCGTGGATGCCGACTTCCTCGCCGACCTCCTTTCCCTGGGACAGGTGCACCCGGAGGGCGAGAGGGGGGAGTACCACACCTTTGTCCTCGATGGCCCCCTCTTCAAGAAAAGGGTAGAGGTCCAGGAGACAGGCCGGGTCTTGCGGGACGGCCGCTGGTTCCTGGACATCCCGCGCTATGAGCTACGCGAAAAGGGGATAAACTAGAGGCTTAGCTCGGCCACCAGAAGGTCCATAGCCAGTTCCCCTGGGAGTTTCCCCGTCTTTATGGCCAGGTCTGTCTCCAGGACCTTATAGTAGGCCCCTTCCAGCCTGGGGCGGGGGAAGCGGGCCTGAGCCAGGGCCTTCTCCAGGGGGTAGCCGGAGAGGCCCAGCCTCTCCCCCAGCTCCTTACCTCTGACGCCCTGCGCCAGCAATTCCCGGGCCAGCAGGGCCTGGCGGAGCTGGCGGGTTACCGCGGCCAGGAGCTGGGCCGGGACCTGGCCCTCCTGGAGGAGCTCATGGAGCAGACGCCCCACCCCCCTGCTCCTGCCTTCCAGGAGGCCGTCGGCCAGCTCGTAGGCCCGCACCTCCCTGACGGGGCTGGACAGCTGCCGCACCTCGTCTTCGGTGATGGGCTTTCCCTGGCAGAAGAGCAGGAGCTTTTCTATCTCCTGGGAGAGGGCCCAGAGGTCATCCCCCACCACCCTGGCCAGGAGTTCCACCGCCCCGGGGGCGATGGCCCCGCCACCCCAGGCCACCCTCTCCCCTATCCAGCGCCGGAGCCGGTCCCCCCTCAGGGCAGGGAAAGCCCGGACCTGAGCTTTCCCCTTTAGAGCCAGGAAGAGAGGATTGGCGTCGGTGAGGGGCCTGTTTTCTATCAGGACCAACTCCGTGGTGGGGGGGAGGGCCTCCAGGGCCCGGAGGAAACGGCTGGGGTCCTCCGCCTTCCTGTCCCTCCGCGGCTCAAAGCGTTCCAGGAGCCCCTTCACCAGGACCAGGCGTTTGGGGGCCAGGAAGGGAGCTGTCTGACAGGCCAGGTGAAGCTCCCCAGGGTTCACCCTGTCCCCCTCAAAAGAGGTGGTATTGGCCTCCAGGAACTCCCCCAGAGCCTTCTTTATCTCCTCCAGGGCTCCCTGCCGGGAGAAGCTGTCGGGGCCATGAAAGACGTGAAACACCTTAACATTTTACCACTTACCACAGGGCCCGATAGCCTCAGGCACCAGGTAGAATCCCGTCTTCAGGTCAGAAGTCTATTTACTTCCCTTCTTTTCTTTCCCCTGGCCCTTCGCCTCGTGGATAAAGCCGATGGAAAAGAGGCGCCTCTTGTAGGAGAGGGGGAACTCCATGACATGGGCCTGGAACCGGGAGCCGCCCTTCCTTACCCCTACGAACTCCAGGTTCCTGGGAACCCGGGCCGTCCTGATATACCGCCAGTAGCCATCGGACACGGATTCCTGGCTCTCCGGGGCCACGAAGCTGTCCAGGAAGAAAGAAATTATGTGACAAGAAGTCTCACTACCAACCGAACGGGTTGCCCTCTTTCCGGTATATTTGTATTATTTGCGTGATGGAAGTTGGCATCATCGGCCTCCCACAGAGCGGGAAATCGTCCCTTTTCCAGGCCCTCACCGGGCTCAAAGAGGGGGCCCCAGGGACCACCTTCCGGATGGGGGTGGCCCGGGTCCCTGACCCCCGGCTGAAAAAGCTGGAGGAGATCCTCCGGCCCAAGAAGGCCGTCCCCGCCGAGGTGAAGTATATTGATGTCCTCCTGCCACCCAAGGGCCTGGCGGGGGCCCTGCCCGCCATCCAGCGGGCTGATGCGCTGGTCCTGGTGATAAGGGCCTTTAAGAACGACGCCGTCCCTCACCCCCAGATAAACCTGGACCCCCGGCGGGACCTGGAGGCCCTCTCCCTGGAGCTCGCCTTCTCTGATATTGCCATCCTGGAGCACCGCCTGGAGAAGCTGGCCCTCCAGTTGAAGGCGGCCCCCTCCCTGGAGAGGGAGACCATCCACCGCGAGCAGTCCTTCCTCCTGGGGGTCAAGGCCGCCCTGGAAAAGGAGACCCCCGTGAGGGAGCAGGCCCTCCCCGAGGAAGGGGCCCGCGCCCTGGAGAGCTTCGCCCTCTTCACCGCCAAGCCCTGGCTGCTGGTGCTGAATATCGGGGAGGAGGACATCCCCCGCACCCAAGCCCTGGAGGAGGAGTGGCGGGCCCGCTACCCAAAGCTGGGCATGGTGGCCCTCTGCGCCCGGCTGGAAAAGGAGCTCTCGGAGCTCCCCGAGGCAGAGGCCAGGGAGTTCAGGGCCAGCCTGGGCCTGAAGGAGTCCGCCCCCGACCGGCTCATCCGCCTCTCCTATGAGCTCCTGGGCCTTATCTCCTTCTTCACCGTGGTCTCCGGGGAAATGAGGGCCTGGACCGTGCGCCGGGGGACACCCGCGCTGAAGGCGGCGGGGAAGGTCCATACGGATATTGAGCGGGGCTTCATCCGGGCCGAGGTCATCGGCTATGAGAACTTCCTCCTGGCGGGTAGCCTGGCCGAGGCCCGCAGGAAAGGCCTCCTGCGCCTGGAGGGCAAGACCTACCCTGTCCAGGACGGCGATATAGTAACTTTCCTGTTCAATATCTAGTTGTTGGAGGCCCCGTCCCTTATCCAGGCTTCTATCATCAGGACCTCCCGCGGGGCGGGATAGCCACTGTGGCGCAGAAAGAAAAGGCAGCGCGGGATGGTCCTCAGGTCAAACCCGGGCTAGTCTTCCCGGTCCTCTATGCCCTCCTGGATATCCAGCCGGGTCCTGAATTTCTGGGCACCCCGCGCCCATTCCTCTGTCTCTCCGAATGCCTCCCGCACCAGAAGGGTGATGCGGGAGGGAGAAACATCCCCCGGCTCGGAGGACAGCCTTCGCAGCACCTTCTCCACCACCAGGTCCCTACGGGTGCCCTGAACGGGGTCACCAACCGTCCCCAGAATCTTGAGGGCCTCCGCCTCCACTCTGCCCCTCATCCAGGGGGGTAATTCCCTTGCCATTTATCCGCCTTTCACCAGGGCCACAAGACACATCCCTGCCTTCCGGGGAAATGCTGACCCATCCGGGGGCCTTTGTCAAGGGGAGGATACCTGGCTGGAAATAGTCCATAATATGTCCCGGGGAAGGAGGTCTGGAGTGGGCCTGATGGACTATGTCAGGGCCCTGGAGAACAGGGATAACCCGGCCCGCCGCCGGCGGGTGCTGGCTACCCTCAGAGAGCTGGGCATAGAGCCGGTGGTCCGGGAGTCCCGCCTCCTGAGGGTGTGCAACATTGTGGTTGACCTCCCTCCCGGCCCAAGGGCAAGACGTCTGCTCTTCTCAGCCCACTATGATGCGGTGCGGGGAAGTCCCGGGGCCAATGATAATGCCTCAGGGGTGGCAGTCCTGCTTGGGCTGTGCCATAAGCTCAAAGATGGGAGGTTCCCCATTCGGGCCGTGTTCTTTGACCGGGAGGAGGCCTGGCTCCGCACCCCTCTTCTCCGGGCGGGGCTTCTCGGTTCCTTCCACTATGTCTGGAAGAACGGCCTGAGGGATGTGGCTGCTGTCTACAACCTGGAATTCTGCGGGATGGGGGATTACCTAGGTGTCTGGCCCATCCGGCCAAAGGAAATGCGTCTCCGGGCATTCCAGGAAGTGGGGAAGGCGGCGGCCAGGCTGGCCCTGCCCATGAGGGCAGCCCATATACCCTGGTTCATCCTGAGCAGCGACCACCTCCCATTCAGGCTCAGGGGCCTGCCCGATGCCCTCACCCTCTCCCTCCTGCCCAGCAGCCAGGCCCCGCTGCCGGAAAAATGGCTGGCGGACCTCCCCCGGCTGCTATTTCGTCAGCGGCAGCTGTGGCCGGAGCCCCTGTCCTCCATCCACACAGCCAGGGATATCTCATCCCGCCTGAGCGAAGGGTCCCTGGAACTGATGCTCACCTTGCTCTTGGAGTTATCGCAGGGCTGGGGGTTCAGCCCAGGAGAAGCCTGCCCTGGCGCAGGGCCAGGACCACGGCATGAGCCCGGTCCCGGGCCCCCAGCTTCCTCATAATCCCCGTGAGGTGGTTCTTGACAGTGTGTTCGGTCAGCCCGAAGTGGCAGGCAATCTCCTTGTTGGAATAGCCTTCTGCCACCATCTGCAGGACCTCCACTTCCCTGGGACTGAGGCCGGAGCCCCTGGGGGGATGGGCTTCTACAGGAGGGGCGGAGGTTGACGAAGGGCCGACCAGGACCATCCTAACCCCGTCCACCAGTTCCCTGTAGGCCTGGTCCAGCTCCTGTTTCCTCTCCAGGTGGCGCTGGAGGAGGGCAGTGAGGTCCACCACCTTCTGGTGGGAATCCTTGAGGGAGGAACGGGCCCTTTTCAGGTCAACCCGGAACTGGCGGTCCTCGCGATATAGCTGGCGCAGTTCCCGGGCATAGACCAGTGCCTGGGACAGTCTTCCTTTGAACTCGTAACTGACCCCGGTTGACATCATTACACCTCTCTCCGGCCCACCAGGCGGAGGGCGTCTATTACCTGCTGTATATGAAAGGGCTTGCGGATAACGGTGAGAGGCCATACCTGGCTCCTGTCCAGAAGGGCCAGGTCCTCGGCATAGCCGGTAACGATGACCACCACAGTCTGCGGGGAGAGCTTCTTCATTTCCATCATAGCCTCCAGACCCCCAATCCGTGGCATACGGATATCCAGGAAGGCCAGGGCAAAGCCGCCATCCCCGGCCACGGCCGCCACCGCCCCCTCCCCATCCTCCACCGCCACCACCTCATAACCCTCCCCGGTGATGATATCATTCAGGAGCTCCCTCAACCCGGGGTCGTCATCGGCCACAAGGACCCTCTTTCTCCCCACCGGGGAAACGACAAAGGTCCCCTTCCCCTGTTTTCTGACGATGTACCCCTTATCCACCAGAGCATCCAGGGCCTGCCTTACCGTCATCAGGGCTACCCCGAACTCCAACGCCAGCCCCGCCCCACCAGGAAGGCGGGACCCCGGCGGATATATCCCCTCCTTTATCCGCCTCAAAATCTCCCCCCTTACTTTCAGATATAAAGGTAACATAGCTAGTGGTCTAGACCACTAGACTAGCACAAAGGGGGTGAGGCTGTCAAGGGGGGTTAAGGCAGTGCCAGCAAGATGTTATTGACAGTGGCGGCGAGGGAGAAGAGCGAGTAATAGAAGAGGAGGACAATGCTGCTGAAGCGCCCCAGGCCCAGCCTGTTTTCCCGGGCGGAAACCCGGTTTATCGCCATGGTCAGGGCTATGTAGATGCCTATCTTCAGGATGTCCCACAATGCGAGGCCGCCGAACCCTCCCAGTTGGATGGCAAGGCGAGCCAGGGCATTCGCCTCAAAAATGGGGTGGGGACTGAACTTCAGGGCATAGACGGTGCTGGTGTAGTCCAGGGCGGTGGAGCCCAGGACCACAAACCACAGGAGCCAGAGGCCCCGGGGCCACATAAGCCAGGAGAAACGGAGGAGGTTGTCGTCCCAGGTCTGCTTCTTGGCGACACGCTCCGGAAGCTCCCCCCTCAGGGGCCTGGTGTCTCCAGTCTCAGACATAGTCTGCTGGATTCTACTCCCCTTTTCCCGCTTTTGCCACCACCCTGCGGGGGCGCAGAGCAGGGCAGAAGCCAGGAGCCAGGAGGTGGCATGGCCAGGGTAGACGGTCGGGAAGGCCCTCCCTCATCAATGTGAGGATAGACCCCACCGCCGTTAGGCCCGTAACCAGCCCCACCGCCATTACGGGCTGGGAGAGGCCCTTGACTACTGCGCTTTTTTGATATAAATAGGTATTAGGAAAAGAGCAGAAGTCTCTGGCGTAGGAGGTAAAGGATGGAGAATGAGGCCCAGGCACAGGCAGAGCCCCAGCCCCTGACCCAGGCGGAGAAGGAGGCCCGAGCCCAGGCGGCAAAGGAGGCCCTGGCCCAGGCGGAGATGGCCTACAAGGAAGCCAAGACCCAAGCGGAGAAGGTCCGCAGGGAAGCCAGGTCCCAGGCAGAGGACGTCTACAAGGATGCCGTACACCGGGCCGTGTACTCCCAGGAAGAGGCCATCCGCAACTCGGAAAGGGCCCGGGCACAGACCAAAACCCAAGTTGAGAACAGCTACTATGAGGCCATGGACCTGACCGAAAGGACCTATAGGGATGCCAAGGCCCAGGCCGAGAATGCCCACAGCGAGGCCCTGGCACAGGCGGAGAAGGCCTACAAGGAGGCCAAGGCACAGGCAGAGAAGGCCCGCCAGGAGGCCAAGGCCCAGGCGCAGAAGGCCCAAGAGGAGGCCAAGGGCCAAATGGGTGCTGAAAAAGCCACGCACAAGGGGCCTCAAGGCCAGGGCAAGACTCATTGAGATACAATCCAGATTAGGCTGTAAACGCTCTACCCCCTTGTCCGGCCCCAAGTGAGCCCATCACAGGGGGCGGATAGCTCGCGTAAACCGCCACTCCCCAGAAGGGTCAGGCCCTACCCAGGCAAAGAAAGGGCTAAAGGAAGGGCTGGGATGAATCTGCATTCCACAGGGCGTAAGCCTAACCGGTTGACAAGGTCGCTGCTTTCAATACCCATCCTGATAATGCTCTTGGTTTCTGGCTTGTCTTGCGTGAGCAAAGGAACATACGAGAAACTTGCCACTGAACGCACTTCCATTCAGAGCCAGCTCACTACTGCCAACGCCAGCCTCGCTTCCATCACAGCCCAGAGGGACAGCCTGAATAACCAGCTCACCGCCACCAACGCCAGCCTCTCATTCATGACCGCAGAGAGGGACAAGCTTAACAGCCAACTCGCCGGGGCCAACACCAGCCTCTCAACTATGACGGCAGATAGGGATAGGCTGAGCAGCCAGCTCACCAGCACCAACGCCAGCCTCGCTTCCATGACTGCCGATAGAGACAAGTTGAGCAGTCAGCTCACTGCGGCCAACGACAGCCTGTCCGCCATGACCGCAGAGAGGGATAAGCTGAGCAGCCAGCTCACCAGCACCAGCGCCAGCCTGGCCTCCATGACTGCAGATAGAGACAGGTTGACCAATCAACTCGCTACAGCCAACGCCAGCCTCGCCGCCGCCACAGCCCAGAGGGACAGTCTGAGCAGTCAGCTCACCAGCACCAACGCCAGCCTCTCAACAGTCACGGGTGAAAGAGACAGGCTGAATTTGCAGGTAGCACAGCTCCAAGGCGATTACCAGAAGCTGTATGACACAATAAGACAATCCAGCCCTAGCCTCAGGAACCCTACCTGGGGAGAGGTCAAGTACTTCCTCGAACAGGACGACACAAACACAAAGGTCTACAATGACGATCAGTTTGACTGCAGCGGGTTTGCCATAACACTTCGGGACCGTGCGTGGAGATACGGCTTCAGGTCTGCTTACGTTGAAATATCCTTTGGGGAGACCACAGGGCATGCCCTGACTGCCTTTCAGACCACTGACAAAGGGCTAGTCTACATTGACGATACGGGAAATGAAGGCGGTACGGGATTTGACTGCATAGGGTATGTGCAGGTGGGCCAGCCTTACGGGGGGATATCTTTGAATGGTGTCAAATCTCAATACATCAATTGCAGTGGAGACCCAGCCAAGTTCTGGGGTGCCTTGACCTACACCACCCATCCCAACTCGTTCAGCTACGACTACTATGTTGATTATCTAAGAAGGGTCCAGTTCCGTAAAGACAGCGTCAACGCGTATGGTAAAGCGGCAGACGAATATAATGCAGGAAGCAGAGTATATTCATATTCGCAGCTCAAGGCTTGGTATGATAACCTTCAAGCCCTGGGACAAGACCTCGGATTGCCTGATTATTACGTATGGGAGGAAGTTGTTGAAAACATTGAGATATACTGGAATTGAAGCGGCTTTATCGGCCAGACTTAGGAGGTTAAGAGCCTGCTATCTCTGGGGCTGGATTATGACCTTTAGGCAGTCGCGGGCCTGGGAGACAAGCTCAAAGCCCAGACCTGTCTCGGCAAGGGCCAGGCGGTGGGTTATCATCTCGGCCACCCGCACCCTCCGCTCCTGGATGAGCTTCAGGGCTACTACGGCGTCCTCCCGGGTGTTGGCATAGGATGAGGTGATGGTTATGCCGTTGTGCATTATGTTGAATAGGGGAAGGGGGATAACAGTGTCGGGCTCTACCATGCCGAAGAGGAGGACGGTCCCGCCCCTTCCCACCAGTTCCAGGGCCTGGAGGACGGCCTCCCTGGCCCCGGTGCAGACCAGAACCAGGTCCGCCAGGTAACCGTCATTTAGCTCCCGAACCCGCTCCGGAGTAGCCTCCCGGGCATCAAGGGCAAAGGCCCCGAACCTTCTGGCCGCCTCCAGCCGGTAGGTGGCTACATCGGTGGCCAGCACCCGCCCGGCCCCCAGGGCGCAGGCCAGCTGTATATGGAGCAGCCCGGCTATGCCGCTGCCCATGACCAGCACGCTCCTTCCCGGCCTCATCCCCACCAGCCTCTGGCCCCGCACCGCACAGGCCAGGGGCTCCACAAAGGTCCCCTCCTCAAAAGACACCCCTTCAGGCAGGCGATATACGCCCCGGTCCACATTGATTGCCGGCAGGCGGACATACTCCGCGAACCCCCCCGGGTCGAAGCTGGTCCGGCGCAGTGTATCGCAAAGGGTATGGTGCCCGTTTATGCAGTAATGGCAGGTATTGCAGGGGACATGGTGGTTGGCCGCAATCCGGTCGCCCGCCTTGAACTGCTTTACCCCCTCTCCCACCGCCTCAATCACCCCTGCCACCTCGTGGCCCAGCACCAGGGGGGCCTTGGCAAGGCGATACCACTCCAGCACATCGCTGCCGCAGATACCGCAGGCTTCCACCCGCATCAGGACCTCACCGGGGCCGACCGCAGGTACAGGCCGCTGCTCTACCCTTACATCCTGATTGCTGTAATAGACAGCAACCCTCATTCCGGGGCTCTTACCGCCTTTTCCTTTTCCTTTCTGAATATGTCGTGGGCCTGTTTCGGGTTGGCGTTTTCGTGGATGATGGCCCTCAGGGCCTTGACCATAGCTACCGGATAGTCATGCTGCCAGATGTTTCTCCCCAGGTTCACCCCGATAGCACCCTTCTCCATGCCGTCATGGACGAAGTTGAACACCTCCAACTCCGTGTCCACCTTGGGCCCTCCCGCTATGACCACGGGGACAGGGCAGCCATTCACTACCTTCTCAAACCCTTCGCACCAGTAGGTCTTTACGACCCTCGCCCCCAGCTCGGCAGCGATGCGACAGCACAGAGCCAGATAGCGGGCCTCCCTCTTTTCCAGCTCCTTGCCCACCGCGGTGACGGCCATTACGGGAAGGCCGTACTCCTCCCCTTCATCCACCAGCTTCGCCAGGTTTAACAGGGACTCCCGTTCATGCTCACTGCCCACAAAGATGGATATTCCCACCCCGCTGGCATTGAGGCGGAGGGCCTCCTTTACCGATGTGGTAAGCCCCTCATGGGACAGATCCTTGCCGACTATGCTGGCTCCCCCTGAGACCCTGAGGATAACGGGCTTGGTATTCTCCGGGTCGATGGCGGAGCGCAGTACTCCCCGGGTGACAAAGAGGGCGTCAAAGTAGGGGAGAAGGGGCTTCATGGTCTCACCGGGCCTTTCCAGCTTTGTAGTCGGCCCCTGAAAATAGCCATGGTCTATGGGCAAGAAAAGGCAATGGCCATCCGGCTGGATTAATCGGGCCAGGCGGTTCTTCATCCCCCAGTCCATGGGCTACCTCCTCTGTCCAATTGTGGTTCTCCCCTGCTTCAAGCCCTCGTGAAAAGCGGCGATATTCGCCTTGAGCTTCTCACTGCGGGCAAACCTCTTCTCCAACTGACTCACCAGGAGAGAAGGGGACAGGACCCCCGTGGCCTGGATGTAGGCCCCCAGGAGGACCAGGTTGGCCGCCTGGCTGTCGCCGGTGAGGGCCACGGATAGCTGGATAGCGGGCACCTTCGCGATATGGACATCCCCCCGGTCTATTCTCTGATTGAGGCCGGCGCTCTCGGTGACCACCCAGCCCCCGGGCTTCACCCGGGGCAGAAAGGACTTCAGCTGGGAGGCCTCCATAATGACAATGGCCTGGGGCCGCCATACCAGGGGCGAGGCGATGGTCTCTCTGGAGAAGACAACGGTGGCCTCGCAGGGCCCGCCCCGCTGGGCCGTGGTCATGGAGGGGAGCCAGACCGCATAGGGATACTCCTCCAGGGCGGCCTGGGCCAGGGTCAGGCCGGCCAGCATCACCCCCTGGCCCCCGATGCCGGCTATAATCACATTGTGGTTTGCCTTCACCCCTTGACCTCCACCGGTTCCCTGTCCTCCATCTCCTCCCGGCCCACATTCTTAAACTCCCCCAGGGGGAACTCGGCAAGGACTTCATCGTCAATCCATTTGATGGTCTCCAGGGGACTGAGGCGGCGGTTGGGGGGGCAGGCCACAATTATCTCCACAAAGCTGAGCCCCAGGCCCTCCATCTGCATCTGGAAGGCGGTGCGGAGGCAGCGTTTGGTGCGCTGAAAGCTGGCGGGGTCATTGACCGCCGTCCGGGCGCTGTAGCAGACACCCTTAAAGGTGGCCATAGTCTCAGCCACATGGGCGGGGAAGCCTTCCTCGTTTCCTCCCCGGCCCAGGGCGGTGGTGGAGGTCTTCTGCCCCAGGAGGGTGGTGGGCGACATCTGGCCGCCGGTAGTGCCGTAGTTGTTATTGTTGAGCATGATGATGGTTATCTTCTCCCCCCGGATGGCCGCGGAGACGGTAGAGCCTGCGCCAATGGCAAAGCAGTCCCCATCCCCCTGGACGGTGAACACCAGGGGGTACTTGAGGATGCGCTTTACGGCCGTGGCCACATCGGGGGGGCGGCCATGGGCAGCCATCACGAAGTCCATCTTCCAGAGGAAGGGGAGAAAGCTGTTGCAGCCTATCCCCACCACGGCAATAGCCTCCCCTACCAGACCCGTCTCCTCCAGCACCTGGAGAAGAGCTTCCGAGGCCACGGGCTCCTGGCAACCCGGGCAGAAAGGGATGGTGGCAAACTCCGGCCTTGTCCAGAGTGGGGAGCCCCCCGTCACCCTCACCTTCTCCATCTAGTAGACCTCCTCTATCTTCTCCAGGACCTTATCGGGGAAGACCATCCCCTGCTCCCGGGGCTCATGCCTGGCCAGCATCCCCAGGAAATGGACTTCCCCCGCGGCCATCTCCACATCCTCCAGCATCTGCCCCAGGTTATCCTCCACCACCAGGAATTTGGCGCTCTTGCAGAGCTTCCTTATAGCCTCATAGGGGAAGGGCCAGAGGGAGATGGGGCGCACCAGGCCCACCTTCATCCCCCGCTCCCGGGCAGCTTGCGTAGCCTCCAGGGCCATCCGGGCCGTAGAGCCAAAGGCTACCAGGATAAGCCTGGCATCCTCCACACAGTGGGCCTCGTAACGAACCTCGCTGGCCCTCATGGCCTTGAGCTTCCTGTCAAAAGCAGACATGAAGTCCAGATAGGTAGGGTACTGGGGGGAAGGGAAGAAACCCTGGCCTGCGCTGAGGCCCCGGCGCTGGCCATCTTGGTGGCGGGTTATCCCCTTCACCGCCCAGTCCTTGGGGGGCAATGAGCCGAAGTCCAGCGCCTTCACCTCCAGGGGCTCAGCCATCTGCCCCAGGATGGCATCGGAAAGGACCACCGTGGGGTTGCGGTATTTATCGGCCAGGTAGAAGGCGAGCTGGACATGGTCATGGAGCTCCTGGACCGACCAGGGGGCCAGGACAATATTGCGGTATCCCCCCCCTCCTCCCCCTCTGGTGGCTGAGGTGTAATCCATCTGGGAATGGCGGGTAGTGCCCACCCCCGGGCCCCCCCGGGAGACCAGCACCACCACGCAGGGCAGTTCGGCATTGGCCAGGTTGGACATCCCCTCCTGCATCAGGCCCCAGCCGGGGCTGGAGGTGGAGGTCATGGCCCTGACCCCGGTAGCGGCGGCACCGTAGAGCATGTTGATGCTGGCCGTTTCCGACTGGGACTGGACGAAGACCTTGCCCCGGGGAGGGAACTCCCGGGCAAACCACTCGGTCAGCTCATTCTGAGGGGTAATGGGATAGCCGAAGAATGCGCCACAGCCCGCCGCCAAGGCCCCCCACCCCGCCGCCTCATTGCCCTGGAGTAAGAGCCTCTGGACCATCCTAGGCCCTGGCCGGCCTTTCGGCCTCTACATATCGGAAGACCTCTATAGCCTGGTCGGGGCACATCCAGGCGCAGACGCCACAGGCGTTGCACCGGGAGGGGTCGGAGAAGAGGGGGAGGAGATAGCCCTGATGGGTGAACTTGTCCCCTGGCTGGACGATACACCCACGGGCGCAGAACCTGACGCAGTAGCCGCACCCCTTGCAGTACCGCTCGTTGATAACTATATCCCCCAGCGCCATTAGGACAATAATATATTCCAGCATTGCCCCCAGCGTCAACTTTATCCCCGGGAGCCAGGGGAGTTATAATAGGGCTATGCCCGTCCTCTACCGCAAGTGGCGCCCGCAGACCCTGACCGAGGTGGTGGGGCAGGAGCCCACCACCCGCACCCTCCTCCATGCCCTGGAGGCAGGCCGGGTGGCCCATGCCTACCTCTTTTGCGGGCCCCGGGGCACGGGCAAGACCAGCAGCGGCCGTATCCTGGCCAAGGCGGTCAACTGCCTTAACGGCGGCCGGGGGGAGCCCTGCAACGCCTGCGACATGTGCCTGGCCATCACCCAGGGCCGGGCCCTGGATGTGGTGGAGGTGGACGCCGCCAGCAACCGGGGCATTGACGAGATAAGGGACCTGCGGGAGAAAGTGGCCTATGCCCCCGGCCAGGCCCGCCGCAAGGTCTATATCATTGACGAGGTCCATATGCTCACCGACCCCGCCTCCAACGCCCTCCTCAAGACCCTGGAGGAGCCCCCGCCCTACGCCATCTTCATCCTGTGCACCACCGAGCCCCACCGGGTCCTGCCCACCATCCTCTCCCGATGCCAGCGCTTTGATTTCCGCCGCATACCCCAGGAGGCGGTGGTGGCCCGCCTGGCATATATCTGCGAAAAGGAGGGGATGGCCGCCACCTCCGAAGCCCTCAAGGCCATTGCCCGGGCCGCCACGGGAAGCCTGAGGGATGCGGAGAATATCCTGGAGCAGTCAGTGAACTACTACGGCCCCCAGATAGGGCTGGAGCAGGTCCGGGAGCTCCTGGGGCTGGAGGCGGATATCCGGGCCAAAGAGCTGGCAAAGCATATCTTGGTCCGGGACCTGAAGGGGGGCCTCTCCCTCCTCTACCAACTCCAGAAGGAAGGGGTGGACCTGAAGGCCCTCCAGCGGGGACTGGTGGAATACCTCAGGGACCTCCTCCTGATAAAAGGAGGCTCCGAGGAGGCTGTGGAGGCCACGCTTGAGGAGAGAAAGGAGATGAAGGGGCTGGTGGCCAGTGTCCCCCTGGGGTCCCTGCTCCAGGCCACCCGCCTCTTTGCCGGGCTGGACCTGCGTCAGGAATACTCGCCTCTGCCGATGGAGCTGGCCCTGGCGGAATGCGTGGCCGAGGAGCCGTCACCCCAGCCTGCCCCACGCCCCACCATTTCCCGCCCCGCCGCTCCCCACCCCGTAGCCGGGTTCGCCTCCCGGCGCGTTCCAACCCAGCCCCCCCCTGCACCTGCTCACAGGGAAATGCCTCCCGCGCCACCCCCGCCTCCGCCAGTCGTGGAGAAAGTCGAGCCTATCGCTCCACCTCCGGCCTCGGGGATAACCATAGAGTACCTGCGCCAGCAGTGGAAGGGTTTCGTCAGGTCCCTGCGGGGGGAAGGGTCCTCGGGGAACCTGGACGCCATGCTGAGGGGTGCCTGTGAGCCGGTGAGGCTGGAAGGGGACACCCTGGAGCTGGGCTTCTACTACAAGCTCCACATGGAGAAGATTGAGGACCCCAAATACCGCTTCCTGGTGGAAAAGAAGCTGAGGGAGGTCTTCGGGACCACCCTCAAAGTCAGTTGCTCCATGATGCCAAAGGAGCCCCCCCCTTCCAAGGAGCCCCTGGTCAAGACGGCCCTGGATATGGGGGCCAGGATTGTGGACGAGGAGGAAGCATGAACCCCAACTTGATGCGCCAGGCCCGGGAACTGGAGGCCAAACTGGCAAAGGCCCAGCAGGAACTGGAAAAGGCCACCGTGGAGGCCAGCACCGGGGGCGGGGCGGTGAAGATAGTCATCACCGGCCAGCAGAAGGTGCTGAAGGTCAGCATCTCCACCGAGGCCGTTGACCCCAGCGCCGTTGACCTCTTGGAGGACCTGGTCCTGACAGCGGTAAACGACGCCATCGCCCGCTCCCAGGAGCTGGCCAAACAGAAGCTCGGCTCCGTTGCCGGCTTCAAGCTGCCCTTCTAGCAGAATGTCAATCTCCGTGAGCATGGGTTCCAGGGGGTGAGGGTGACCCCTTTTCCCATTCCCACCTCGGAGCCCCTCTCCCGGCTGGTAGAGGAGCTGAACCGCCTCCCCGGCATCGGTCCCAAGACCGCCCAGCGCCTGGCCTACTACATCCTGCGGTCCCCGGGAGATGAAGCCCGAGCCCTGGCCGAGGCCATCCTGGCGGTCAAGGAGAAGGTGGTCCTCTGCTCCCGGTGCCAGAACATCACCGACCAGGATCCCTGCCTTTTCTGCCGGGACGAGAAGCGCAACCGCTCCATCATGTGCGTGGTGGAGGAGCCCCTGGACATCCTGGCCCTGGAGAGGAGCGGGGCCTACGGGGGCCTCTACCATGTGCTCCACGGTGCCCTCTCGCCCATGGACGGCATCGGCCCCGATGCCCTGAAGATAAGGGAACTACTTTCCCGGCTCCAAGACGGCGAGGTGAAGGAGGTCATCCTGGCCACCAACCCAAACCTGGAGGGGGAGGCCACCGCCCTCTACCTCCAGCGCCTCCTGTCCCCCCTGGGCCTGAAGCTCTCCCGCCTGGCCCGGGGCCTGCCCATGGGGTCGAGCCTTGAGTATGCCGATGAGGTCACCCTCACCCGAGCCCTGGAAGGCCGCCAGCCCCTCTAGACCATGCCCATACCGCGCACATATCAGACCGAGGCCGTGGTCCTGCGGGCCTATGACCTGGGGGAGGCCGACCGCCTGCTTATCATCCTCACCCCGGCCTGGGGAAAGGTCCGGGCGGTGGTGAGGGGGGCCAGAAAGCCCAAAAGCAAGCTGGGGGGACACCTGCAACCCTTCACCCATGTGGCCGTAGAGCTTGCCCAGGGGCGAAGCCTGTCCATCGTAACCGGGGCCCAGGTCCTCCACAGCTTCCTGCCCTTGAAGGAAGACCTGGTGAAGCTGGGCCAGGCATCCTATATCTGTGAGCTGGCGGATGCCTTTGCCCCTGAGGGGGAAGAGAACCGTCCCCTCTTTGACCTCCTCCTCTCCAGCCTCCGTTCCCTGGAGGAAGCTGGAGAGGGCCTCCTGCGCTACTTTGAGCTCCGCCTTCTGGGTCTCATGGGCTACGGGCCGGAGATGCGGGTCTGCCCCTCCTGCCGCACCCCCCTGGCCTCGCCGGGGCCTTTCAGCCCCTCCCTGGGGGGAAGCCTCTGCCCCGCCTGTGCCTTAAAGGAACCGGGGGCCTTCCCCCTCTCCCCAGCCGCCTTCCAGGCCCTGAGATACTTCCAGACCGCCGGCCTGGCCTCGGCCCTCAGGGTGAGGCTTGAGTCCCCTCTCCTCAGAGAATTGGGGCGGGTTTTGGGTAGCTACACCCGCTACATCCTCGAAAAGAAACCCAGGTCCGCAACCTTCCTGGAGCAACTGGATGATTTGATTGGGCCTTTACAGCCCGAGGGGAAAGGCTTATAATGGGTCACCAAAGGCGGGTTGACTGAGGGCTTTTGGCTCTCGGTTTCTTTTTAATAGGTCGGGAGGCTTTGATGCCGCAGAAACAATACTTCCTCACCCCTGAAGAGCTTGCTCGGAGAGAGAAAGAGCTGGAGCACCTCCACACGGTGCGCCGCCCCGAGGTGGCCGAGAAGATACGGCGGTCCAAGGAAATGGGCGGCACCGACCACAATGCGGAGTATGAGGATGCCAAGAATGAGCAGGCCTTCGTTGAGGGGCACATCCTGGAGCTGGAGAATGTCCTGAAGAACGCTGTTATTATCCAGCCGGGGAAGGCCGATGTGGTGAAGCTGGGCTCCCGGGTCACCGTGGTCAGCCAGGATGGCAAGCCCGAGTCCTATACCATCGTGGGCAGCACCGAGACCAGCCCCGGCGAAGGAAAGATCTCCCACCTCTCCCCTGTGGGGCGGGCCCTTCTGGGGAAGAAGAAGGGGGCGAAGGTGGAGGTCCCCGCCCCTGCTGGCACCATCCGCCTCCGCATCACCGCCATAGGGTAGTGGTCCAGCCCACCAGCCTGCGGCAGGCCCGCCTGGAAAAGCTGGAAAGGCTGCGCTCCCAGGGCGTTGACCCCTACCCCCCCCGATTCCACCGCACCCACACTATCCAGGAGGCCCTCCCCCTGGAAGGCAAAGAGACCCCGTGCCGCCTGGCGGGACGGATAACGGCCCAGAGGGAAATGGGCCGGGCCGCCTTCCTGGACATCCGGGACGGCACAGGCAAGGTGCAGGTCCTCCTCCGTCAGAACCTCTTGGGCCCGGAGAAATACGGCCAGCTCAATGAACTGGACCTGGGAGACTTTGTGGGGGTGGAGGGGAAGGTCATCCGCACCCGCACCGGGGAGCCGACCATAGAAGCCCGGGAGTTGGTGCTCCTGGCCAAGGCCCTTCAGCCCCTCCCTGAAAAATGGCACGGCCTGGTGGACACGGAAAAGCGCTACCGCCAGCGCTACCTGGACCTCATCACCAACCCCAAGACCCGCCAGACATTCCTGGTAAGGAGCCAGCTTATCTCCGCCCTGCGCCGCTTCATGGACAGCCGTGGCTTCCTGGAGGTGGAGACACCTATTTTCCAGGCCATCGCCGGTGGAGCCGCCGCCTGCCCCTTCGTCACCCACCACCACGCCCTGGACCAGGACCTCTACCTGAGAATAGCTACCGAGCTCCACCTCAAGCGCCTCCTCATCGGCGGCATGGACAAGGTCTATGAAATAGGCCGACTCTTCCGCAACGAGGGCATCTCCACCAAACACAACCCGGAGTTCACCACCATGGAGAGCTACGAAGCCTATACCGATTACCACGGTGTGATGGCCATGGTGGAGGAGATGATACCCTTCCTGGCCCGGGAGGTCCTGGGGACCACCACTATAACCTATCAGGGCCTAGAGGTCCGGCTTGACCCTCCCTGGCCCCGCCCCACCCTGCGGGAGCTCCTGAAGGAGAAGACGGGCCTGGACTCTATGGACTATCCCGATTACCCCTCCCTGAAAAGGGCCGTGGAGGAAAGGGGCCTTCTCCCGATAGAGCCGGGGCAACCCCCCAACCGGGGAAAGCTTATTGACAGGCTCCTCTCCCGCTACGGGGAGCCCGGCCTTATCCAGCCCACCTTCGTCCTGGACTACCCCCGGGAGATATCCCCACTGGCCAAGGGAAAACCTGGGGAGCCAGGGCTGGTGGAGCGCTTTGAGGCCTTCTGCGGAGGGATGGAAATAGCCAACGCCTTTACCGAGCTAAATGACCCCCTGGAGCAGCGAGAGCGCTTCCGGGAGCAGCAGCAGTTCCGGGCCGGGGGGGATGACGAAGCCGAGCTCCCCGACGAGGACTTCCTCCAGGCCCTGGAGTATGGCATGCCCCCCGCCGGGGGCCTGGGCGTGGGCATAGACCGGCTGGCCATGCTCTTCACCGACCAGCCCTCCATCCGGGAGGTCATCCTCTTCCCCCAGCTCAAGACCAAAGAAACCTAGAGAATCTCCAGCCACACCCGAGGCGATGACTTTCCACAGTACCATTGGGGCATAATTCTCCCACTTTTTTACCACTAACTTTTTGGCCCCTGGTGCGTTTCTCAGTTGACGACAAGGAGGGAATCATGAATAAGAAGGAGGGAATCTTGAAGAAGAATTGGGTTCGCGTCATTGGTGCTTTCTTGCTCCTCGCTGGCCTGGTCCTGGGGCTGGCCCCTGCCGCTGCCTTGGCCCAGGCCCAGGTGCTGGACCATGTGGTGGTCTCCCCGTCCAGCGCCACTGTCGCTGCGGGGGCGACTCAGCAGTTCTCGGCCCAGGGCTATGATGTCAGTAATGTAGCCATCCCTGGCCTGACCTATTTCTGGGCCGCGGCGGCAGCGAGCGGCGCCATCCACGCCACCAGCGGGGTGTTTACTGCAGGGAATGTCCCTGGCGTCTACCCCAACGCTGTCCAGGCCATTGTTGTCCAGAATGGCAATATCAAGTTCGGCAACGCCTCGGTGACTGTTACCGCCGTCGCCCCTACCTTGGACCACGTAACCATCGCCCCGGCGAGCGCCACACTGGCTCCCCAGGCCACCCAGCAGTTCTCGGCCCAGGGCTATGACGCCAGCAATGTGGCTCTCCCTAATCTCACCTACTACTGGTCGGTGGTGGTTGCGGGGGCAGGGATCATAACCCCGGCCGGGCTATTCACGGCGGGCACTATCCCTGGTGTCTATCCCAACGCCGTTCAGGGTATCGCCGTGCAGGGGAACGCAATAGTCAAGTATGCCACGGCCTCGGTGACTGTTACGGGTGTTACCGCCGGTGCTCTGGACCACGTTACGGTAACCCCCTCCAGCGCCACCCTGGCTCCCGGGGGCACCCAGCAGTTCTCGGCCCAGGGCTATGACGCCAGCAACGTGCCCATCCCTAACCTCGCCTACTACTGGTCGGTGGCGGTTGCGGGGGCGGGGACCATAACCCCGGCCGGGGTATTCAAGGCGGGCAGTATCCCTGGTTCCTACCCCAACGCCGTTCAGGGCATCGCCGTGCAGGGGAACGCAATCATCAAGTTCGCCACTGCCTCTGTGACCGTTTCGGGCGCTACCGCCGGTGCTCTGGACCATGTTAGGGTAACCCCCTCCAGCGCTAACGTGGCTGTGGGGGCCACCAGGCAGTTCTCGGCCCAGGGCTATGATGCTGCCAACAAGCCTATTCCTGGTCTTACCTACTACTGGTCGGTGGTGGTTGCCGGGGCAGGGACCATAACCCAGGCCGGGCTGTTCCAGGCGGGCAATGTCCCTAATTCCTACCCCAACGCCGTTCAGGCCATTGCCCTCCAGAACGGCACGGTCAAGTACGCCACGGCCTCGGTGACGGTTACAGCGGCACCACAGGCCGACGCCCTGACTTCCGGCACAAAGAGGCTCCACCTGCTGGTGGCCGCCTCCCTGAGAGGCATCGCTTTTGAGAACTTCCTGGGGGCCCAGTGGACGGTAAAGGAGAATGGCGCCACCTCTATCATCAAGGCCATCCCCGGAGTGGTCAAGGCCATCTCAAACACCTCCCTGACCCTGCTGCCAAACGGGCAGACCCAGACGGTGAGCTTCGCCCTTACTGCTGACACCCTAGTCCTGGCAAAGGACGGGCTTAAGGTTGATGAGAAGGCGGTGGTGGTCACCGTCAATGACCAGACCCGCCTGGTCCTGGAGGTCCCCATACCCAGCGTTGTCCAGTCCGCTCCCCCTGGCATCAGGAAGCAGTTGGACAAGTTGTTTGACAAGTTTGAAGACCGCTTCACTCCCCCCGGGTGGGATAAAGGCAAGAAGACGGGCTGGGACCGGGATGACGACGACGAGGACGATGACGACGATGACGACTAGCCCCTAGCCATCTTTCCCGCCTTGGCCTGCCTTCCTCCCGGAGGGCAGGCCCCTTTTTATCCCCTGGGAGAATGGCTATAATAATCCTGCCGTGCTGGATATGAGGCTCATCCGGGAAAACCCGGCCCTGGTGAAGAAGGCCCTCAGGGACAGGGGGGAGGAGGCCCCCCTTGAGGAGGTGCTGGCGCTGGACCAGGAGCGCCGAAGGCTGGTGCAAGAAACAGAGGCCCTTCAGGCCGAGCACAACCGCCAGAGCAGGGAAATAGGCCGCTTGATGTCGGCTGGATTGCATCCGGCGGCTGGACAGTTGAGAATGAAGCTGAGCCAGGTCAGCAAGAGCATAGAAAAGCTTGAAAAAGAGATTGAGCAAAACGATGCCTCGCTCCAGGACCTCCTCCTGCGCCTCCCCAACATCCCCCACCCCTCGGTGCCGGTGGGGCATGATGAGAAGGACAGCCCTATTATCCGCACCTGGGGAGAGCCAAGAGAATTCCCCTTCCAGCCCCTTCCCCACTGGGACCTGGGGCCCCGCCTGGGCATCATAGACTTTGAGCGGGGGGCGAAGCTCTCCGGGACCCGCTTCTATGTCCTGCAGGGGGCTGGCTCCCTTCTCCAGCGCTCCCTCATCAACTTCATGCTGGACCTGCACACAAGGGAGCACGGCTATAAGGAGGTCTATCTCCCCTTCATGGTGCGGGGCTACTGCCTGGTGGGGAGCGGTAACCTGCCCAAGTTCGGCGACAATCTGTACCGCGATGCCGAGGAGGACTTCTGGTTCGTCCCCACCGCCGAGGTCCCCCTCACCAACCTCCACCGGGACGAGATTCTGGAGCCGGGGGCCCTGCCCATACATTATGTCGCCTACACCGCCTGCTTCCGCCGGGAGAAGATGGCGGCGGGGAGGGACACCCGGGGCCTCAAGAGGGGGCACCAGTTTGACAAGGTGGAGCTGTACAAGTTCACCACCCCCGAAAGCTCTGACCAGGCGCTGGAGAAGATGGTGCGGGATGCCGAGGATGTCTGCCAGAGGCTGGGCATCCCCTACCGGATAAAGGAGCTTTGCACCGGGGAGCTGGGCTTTGCCTCCAGGCAGTCCTACGATATTGAGATGTGGGCCCCCGGCATGGGGGAGTGGCTGGAGGTGAGCTCCCTCTCCAGCTGCGGGGACTTCCAGGCCCGGCGGGCCAGCATCCGCTACCGCCCCGCCCCCACCGCCCGCCCCCAGTTCGTCCACACCCTCAACGGCTCCGGCCTCGCCCTCCCCCGCGTCCTCATCGCCCTCCTGGAAAACCACCAGCAGGCCAACGGCTCCGTGCTGGTGCCCGAGGTGCTCCGCCCCTATATGGGCGGGCTGGCAGCGATAGGATAACCAGAGTCTAGGCTGTGCTCAATCGCATCCTTCTAGGTGTCATCGCCTCGGTTGCCGCCATATTGTTTGCCCTTTCTGCCCTCGTCTACCCGAACTCCCTTGTTGCCATTGGCGTGGCTGCTGCGGCATTCTTTGGCGCTCTGGCTATAATTTTCTTGATACCGGCGTCCTCCCCAAAACGGGTGCAGGCCACCAAGGACAAGATTGAGAAGCTTCCGGTGCAAGCAGAGCAGCTAGTTCAACAGGTCAGGGAGATTAAGGAGGCGTTCAACGGCTGGAGGGCTGTGCCTGCTACTGAGCGCCTTAGCCGCCTGCTGACGGAACAAAGCCTGCGGGACCACCTGGCGAAGGCAGCAGAGCTGGCCAAAGCCAATAGGCACCGCGAGGCCGTAGAGCACCTGGCGGCCTGCCTGGGACCGGAGCTGGCCGCAGCCGACCGGGCTGCCATCTGCCTCCTGATGGGCAACGCCTACCTGGCAACAAGCCTGCCCGTCCAGGCGGAGGCCGCCTACCGGAA